>NZ_CBABQS010000016.1:0-74518 GCF_964672035.1 Arcicella sp. | reverse complement strand
GGTTTACAAAAAGCAAGGTAGTCCTATCGATTTGATAGGAAGAATAGACCTTGATGGCACATTATATTTCACCGAATTCCTAAAAGATGGTCATATCACTGGGTCTTATAATGTTATGCTGAAGGATGAATTAATGAGTGGTAGTTGGTACGATGTCGGTAAAATAAATGGAAAAGAATTATCCGTCTCTTTGAGAAAAATAGCTGAAACAACGATACCTAAAATGACAATTCCGGATATTACCGGTTCATACCGCTTTTTTTATGGGAATGATGGAGGGAGAAATCCACTTACTAGTTCTTTGGATGTTCAACAAATTGGGAAAGATAAGATTGCTATTCGTTTCAATTGTGTTTCGGCTGGGCCTGCTTACAATATCGCAACGATTGATAAAACTATTATTCAATTATCTGGTAATCAAGCAGTTTATAGGATTGGAAATTGCAAATTCAGTATTATATTTCTTCCGAATGGCGCTAATGTAGAATACTTAGCCGATGGGTATGATTGTGGCTTTGGCAATAATGTGGGTGTCTCGGGAAATTATCTTAAAATCAATGCTCTGAAGCCTAAATTTTTGAAAAGGGATTAGCCCAAATCATTCAAACCTACTATATTTAAATCAGTACCGCTAAATAAATCATAACCCAATTTAGACCCTTGTGCTGATGAATGTTTTAGTCGTGTTACCCTATCTGGCGAAGCTATTTTAAAAGGAATTATCGGTGATGGAATTCTTCAAAGAACCACCGAAAATAAACTTTATGAGCAATATTTTTACCTCATCAAAGACGCAACTTTCAAGCATAAAATTTCGGAAGATGAAGCGGTCAGTTTATACACTGACACAATTTTGGCATTTATCGAAAACGTTAAAAATAATCGTTTTGAGGGAAAATCGGCGCTAAAAACTTATCTATATCAAATATTTTCTAATAAATGTGTTGACTTTATTCGTAAAACAACGACTAACAAAATGAGCATCCATGAAACCCAGCCGATGCAAGATTGGGTTTTGTCCATGCCCGATGATACTAAAAATGCTTTACAAAAACTCATCTCAGAACAGGATATAAACGTTTTGAAAGACAAGATGAAATTATTAGGCGAAAAATGTCAGCAAATGTTAATAGCTTGGGGAGAAGGATTTTCGGATCGTAAAATTGCTGAAGAATTGGGCTATCAAACTGCCAACGTAGCAAAAGTCAGTCGTTTACGTTGTCTGGATAAATTGAAAGAATTGTATAAAGTGTAGCACTGAATGATGATTTAAATAATGAAGGTTCTGAAATTCATAGCGCCAAATTATTCATAATTACAACACACATCCCATCAATATTTTCGGAAATACCAACCACATAAATTATAACACAAATGTTAGCACAAATTGAAAAATATCTAAACAATGAAATGAGTCTTTCTGAAAGACAAGTTTTTGAAAATCAACTCCTTACGGATGAAGAGTTAGTGGATGAACTTGCCTTTTATACGCACGTAAAATTGGCAAATCAGGAAATAGCGAGAGAGAAAAGAAAAGCCGAATTTGAGGTATTACGGAAAGAAATATCGAATCGTCCATCGGGTAAAATAAAGCCGATGATTTGGATTTCGGGCATTGCCGCTTCGGTTATTTTGGCATTGTGTTTTTGGTGGTTTTCGCATACCGATACACTCAATCCAGCGGAATATGCGGATACCTACATTCATCAGCATTTTGAGAATTTACCCGTGAAAATGGACGGAAATGCGGATAGTTTGCAGATGGGTTTACGGTTATTTAACGAGCAAAAATTATTAGAAGCTCAGGCAATTTTCGAAGACATTTTACAAAGAAAAAATGTGGATAGTGAAGCCATAAAATATGCTGGAATTACCGCATTGCGTTTGAAACAATTTGATAAAGCAATTAAGTATTTTCAAGCACTTTCGCTCCAAAAGAATTTATATTCAAACCCTGGGAAATTTTATGAAGCTTTGGCTTTGATGCAGCAGCAACCTATCCATAAAAAAGAAGTTGAAAAGTTGCTTAATGATGTGATTGACAATAACTTAGAAGGAAATGAAGAAGCGAGGGAAATTAGTAAACAGTTATCAGTGAGCAGTTATCAGTAAATAAAAAATGTCGATTTGGAACTGATAATTCTAAATCGACATTTCCCATAATTCATAATTCATAATTCATAATTCATAATTCATTAAGAAATATCACTCCAACGATAAGCCTCAATCAATTTCATTTCGCCTTCTTTGCCTTTGATAGAATTGCCGTGTTCCATCCCGAAAATAAATTCATTGCGATTGGTTGCTTTCGTTTTCTCGTTGATGTGTTTGAAAAGATATTTATAATTCACTTCGCCCGAGGTAGGTTCATTGCGACCTGGTTCATCGCCAATCTGAAAGTAAGCAATTTCGTCCCAAGTCCAGTTTATATGTTGAGTCATTCGTCCTTCATTTCTCTGCATGTGCCACATATCGAATAAAATTTTGCAAGCGGGACTGTTCACCGCCTTACAAATCATATACGTTTGGTCGGAATTACGAAGGAATAAATCGGGATTATCAGAAAGCGGTTCAAGTACCATGGTTAAATTATGCGGTTCCAGAATGGCTGCTCCTTGTCGCAAAGATTCAATTACGTTAGCCGTCTGAATGCCGATCGGTAAATCTCTTTGAAAATTTCCGGGAACAACCGTCATGTATTTTGCATTGCAACGTTTAGCTACTTCTACGGCTTCACGGCATTTTGTCAAAAATTTTTCTCGCCATTCTTTATCACCCGTTGCGAGCGTACTTTTTGGGGGCCAATTATCAAAACCAACCACAAAAACGCCCATTGACATGCCTAATTTTGCCATTGTTTCGCCAATTTTAGTTTGTAATTCGGGCGATTTCCCCATCATTCCATTATCTTCCAAAGCCCGAAAACCCATTTCGTGCATAAAATTCAATTGGTCTATTTCGTCCTTTCCCGCCGAGTTTACAAACATGCCAAAATGCGGTGCATATTTGAGTTTAAAAGGCGTTTGCGGAGCATTAATGGACTGATTTTGAGTGCCTTTGATAAATGAAGGTAGCGAAACTAAGCCTGCACTGGCAAGGATGTTTTTGGTAAAATCTCTTCTTTCCATAGTTTATTTTTTGAAAATGATGATTAACAAATATAAACAAATGCAAGATAATTCTTATAGGGAGCTGTATTTATCCGCTAAACTTCCCACCAAATTGAATCAGGATAAGTCTTATCCAACACCACAGGTTCGCCAATCATGGGCGTGGTCATTTTTAGGTTTTTACCTTCAATACTTTTTTTCAAATCAATCATTGGGTCGTTCCAGTCGTGGAAAGCCAAAGCAAATTTCGCCCAATGTACGGGCATAAAAGCCTTCACGTTGAGGTCTTGAGCAATTTGGGCGGTTTCGTCGGGAAGGCTGTGAATATAGTGCCAATCCAGATTATACTGTCCGTTTTCCAACAAAGCAAAATCAAAAGGGCCGAATTTCTCGCCAATCATTTTGAAGTGCGTATCATAACCAGAATCACCACCGAGGAAGATTTTATATCCATGAATATTCAAGACATAGGAAACCCATAAAGACTTGGCCCGAGTAAAACTTCTACCCGAAAAATGTCTGGCAGGAGTAGCGGTGAGGGAAATATCAGGTGAAATCTGAAGCGATTCCATCCAATCAAATTCTACAATATTTTCTGGTTTTACGCCCCAATATTCCAAATGTTCGCCCACGCCCAAAGCCACGTAAAATTTCTCAACTTTTGGAATTAATTTCATAATTGTCTGATAATCAAGGTGGTCGTAGTGGTCGTGCGAGAGAATAAGCATATCAATGTCGGGCATATCTTCCACCCCGTAGGTATTTGCTCCCGCAAAGGCTTTGACCATAAATGACACGGGCGAGGCATGACCACTGAAAACGGGGTCAACCAAAATATTAATATTTTTGGATTTGATAAGATACGAAGAATGCCCAAACCAAACGATAGTTGGCGTTTCGGCAGACAGGTTTTTTAAGTCCGTTTTAACCGAAGGAATAACTACTTGCGGTTCATTATTTTTAGATTTATTAATGAATTTTTTCAACATCCCAATTTTCGAAACTTCCTTCGGCATTACTTCGGTGGGAGAGAGGTTTTGAAAAACACCATTTCGATAGTTAGGAGATTTCAAAATACGGTCTAAGCGACTACCCGAAGGCGCTTTTCCGAAGAATTTTTGGTGCAAAAAAATGTAGGAACTAAGTCCCACAACGGGAACGGATAGGAGAAATTTGAGCATGGTTCTTCGTTTCATGAGTGATTCATTTCTTTACAAACTGATTTGCCCGCTCATTTCGTTCCGCTTTACTTACTATTTCGTTAATTCTTTTTGTTCTGGTTTCCAATTGTTTAGCATTCGTGAGCCATTCCAAAATCCCTCTTTTTACTGAACGTGGGCACAAATTAAAATATTCTTGTGCTAAGAGATTTTTTGGTCTAATGCTGCTTGCAAATCGGGCGGGGAGACAAGGTTTTCAACATCATCCAGAGCCGTCCAAGTACCATTTTGTTGCGCTAATTCAACCATTTTTAAGCCCGCATCAGCCATTAATCCTTCCGAAATTAACTTTTCTATTTTCAATTTATTTACTCGACTCCAATTACTTTTTGGATTTCTTTTAGCAAAATACTGGTAAAAACTTTCACCATCTCGTTTGTTGATTGAACTATCCACCCAACCAAAACAAAGGGCTTCGTCCACGGCTTGGTCGTAAGTGATGCTTCGGACACTGCTGTCTTTTTTATAGATAATTAACCACAATTTTGACTCACGCTGATGGTTTTCAATGAGCCAATTGCTCCATGCAGTTTTGCTTTCTGCATAAAAGGTTTTTGTTCCGTTGTGTTCCATAGAAAATTTTTATTGTCTAACGCTCCCGAATCAAATCCATCAACTGTTCGGCAGACATTTTTCCACTGCCTTCTGACCCTTCCAATAATCCATCGGCCAAATCTCGCTTGGTTTCGTGGAGTTTCAAGATTTTGGATTCTACGCTGTCTTCGGTTACAAATCGGTACACGGTTACTGGGCGTTGTTGCCCCATTCTGTGAGCCCTGTCGGTGGCTTGGTCTTCCACCGCAGGATTCCACCACGGGTCGAGGTGAATTACATAGTCGGCGGCGGTGAGGTTCAATCCTGTGCCTCCTGCCTTCAAACTTATTAGAAAAATATCGCCATTTCCTCGCTGAAAATCATCAATTCTTTCTTGTCGTTGTTTGGCTGGTGTGCTACCGTCTAAGTATTGGTACTTGATATTCTGAGCATTTAGATACTCCTCAATTATCGCCAAATGCTTCGTGAATTGACTAAAAACCAGGGCTTTATGTTTATTTTCAATGAGTTCTTCTACAATTTCCCCGAATAATTCCAACTTAGAACTATTCAATGGAATTTCGGGATTTACTAATTTTGGATGACAACATGCCAAACGTAAACGGGTCAATTCTGCCAAAATCCTAAAACGTTTATCTTGCACAGCTCCCGCATCCGACTCAATGCGATGAAGCGCATCTTGTCGGACAGATTCGTAAAATGAACGTTCTTCGGTTGACATTTGTACGTTCAAAACTATTTCGGTTTTTGCGGGTAATTCGTCTAATACTTGGTTCTTTTTTCGTCTCAGAATGAAAGGTTTAATTAATTTTTGAAGGGCTTTTCTCCGTTCCAAACTATTATTTTTTTCAATCGGAATGGCAAATCTTTCATTAAAACTGTCATGGCTTCCCAACAATCCTGGGTTGATGAAATTAAAAATATTCCACAATTCACCTAAATGATTTTCAACGGGTGTTCCCGTAGTGATTATTCTAAAATCGCCATCCAAAGCCATCACTGTTTTTGAGCGTTTTGTAGTACGGTTTTTTATCGCCTGAGCTTCATCCAAAAGTATGGTCGAAAATTTGGTTTGTTTGAATAATTCTTCTTCGGTTTGGAGTAATCCGTAACTCACCACTACCACATCAAATCCGCTCGCATTTTGCAATAATTCTTTGCGTTCTTGGGCATTTCCAGCAAATAAAATTAGGTTCAAAGTCGGGGCAAATCTAAGGGCTTCTTTCTCCCAATTTCTACAAACGCTCAACGGGGCAACCACCAAAGCCGGACCTTGTTCAGCCCTTTGCAACAAAATGGCTAAAGCTTGAATCGTTTTTCCAAGACCCATATCATCTGCCAGACACGCCCCAACGCCCCAATGCGAAAGTTGCGAAAGCCATTGATAACCCTCTTCCTGATAAGGACGTAATTCTGCCTGAAAGGTACTCGGAATTTCAGCCCTAACCGAACGCACATCTTTCAAGCGTTGGATATTTTCTTTCCATGCTTTATCGGCTTTGAAGTTTTTTACTTCGTCAGACAATTCCTCTAAGGTACTCGAAGCCAATATGTTACCTCGCATTTTATCATCTAAAACCGCCCGCATCGTTTGGAGGTACTTGCGGAGTTTTTCGGTAATTGCCACAAATTGACCGTCCGATAATTCCACAAAATTGCTATCACCGTTTAGTTTTAGGAGTAATTCTTTAAGGGATAAAACTAACCCATCATCCACTTTTGCCTCGCCAGATACTTCAAACCAATTATTTTTACTGGTAATATTCATTTTTAAAGTTTCAAAATTAATATTACCCATCAACTTCAACTTCTGACCTTTGGGCCATTCTATCACCAATTTATCCTTGCGTTTGGGTTCTTCCAATTCAATCATTACGTCCAAACAATCCTCGGCGGTATCCAACATCCACTCGTAAGTTTTACCCGATGTTTCCATGAGTGTAGGGCACATTTCTTCGACTTCTTTCAAGGATTTTAACTCCTTTTTCAAATCTCGTTTGGTCTGCGAACGAACGCCTTTCACCGTGCCAATAATGTTCTCTGAACCTTTGCCAGGTTTGATATACGGAGCTTCTGACCCGAATGGTTTTACGAATAATTCAAGGTGAAAACCATCATTCAAAGGATTCAAAAGGGCATAAATCCGAGTATCGGCTTTTACAGCAGGCATATTGTCGATTTGCTCGTCAAGATTACTCTGAATGGCAATTTGCTTGGACAAAGGAGCTAAGGATTTTAACAATTTATCCTTACCAGAAGATGGAATACTCAACGATTTTTTACCGCCAAAACTCTGTTGAATTTTTAGATGCAAAGGCGTGATTTCAAAGACTTTATACCGTGTGGCAGTCTCTTTTACGATGAAAGTTCCAACATTATCAAAGTTATTATCGAAGCCAATTTGAAGACTATTTTTATCTTGTTTTATCTGCAAAGAAACATCGCCTTTCACCAAGGAAAGGGGCAAAGACGCAGCACCACCCAAGAAAAGATAGGGATGGTCAATTAAATGTGGCAGGCTTTCATCCCAATTAAAACTATACACCGTGCTACCATAACTGCCCCAACCAGAAGAATATTGCTCTTCTTCAAGCCCGACACGAGCCACTTTATAATCTTGTGGACTGGCAAAATCTATATCATTGTTTGGAAAACGTTTCAAGGCAATGTTTCGCCCAGCCGTCCAGCCTGTTTTGCCTAATTTTTGTTCAACAGGTTGCAGATTTTTCGACTTAAAATCAACAATCCAAGCCAAACGAACGGTTATTTCGTTGCCATTTCCACCCTTTTTATTTTCGAGTGAATCCGCCAATGATACCAAAACCGTAAGGCTTCGTTCCCAATCTTCAATGGCAGGAATTAGATTGCCAAGTGCTTCATTACCAATGGATTGATTCAATTCTGCCAAGCGTTCTGCCTGAGATATGGACAGTCCTCCGCTAATATCAGCTTTACATTGAATATGAAAAAGGGCTTCACGTTCAATCAATTTAAACCCGCAGGTTTGGGCCTTTTCTAAAATATCCTTGACCTGATTTTTTTCAAAAGGAGCTTTGGGAATATTGGAAGAAAGACACAAGAAAACGTAGCTGCTGAGGGTGTATTCTGGATTAAAATTTTGTCTTGCCAAACTATGTACCGCAGCGCTATCTTGATTTTTGAAGAAATAAAACAACGAACCCATCATCAGTACATATTTCTGTTGGTCGGGGTGAAAATTCTTTTCAGCATACTTCAAATACTCCTCATAAAAACTCAATAATTTGCTTTCGTTGGTTTTGGCCAGAGCCATCGCATAACCCACCATCGACCATTCAGAAGGATAACCTTTCTTTTTATTCATCCATTTTTTCCAAGATTTAATGGATTCTTCGTAGATTTTTATTGCCTCTTCGTACCTCCCGTTCATCACCTCAACCAAACCCCACATTGCCGTTTGGCTGTAGTCCAATGCGATGGCTTTTTTGAGCGATTTTTCCAAGGGTTTGATTTCGCCTTTTAAAAACTGAATCGTCATGATACGGTATTCATACGTTGAATTTTTGGGCAACTTACATTCCACCCAAAAGTCTAAATATTCATCAATTGCTTGCCAAGTCGTAAGTTTTTGAGCGGTGATTGCGGTCAACACGGCTTGGGCAACTGAGGTAGGATATGGTTTCAAATTTTGATAACCCCAACCATAATAATGAGCCTCCACAAACAATTGAGCATAGAATTCATCAGGAGTATTTTTGTGAATATCGGTAATATATTTAACATCATTACTATAAATGGCTATTCTGAAATCACGAACTTTACGCTCTGCATAGGTATTATCGTAATACCAACGATTGGCGCTACCCGTCGGATATTCCGTTTTTATTTTTTCTATAATATCCTTAAAATCAGGTTCTTGCGATAATTTTTGCGTAAGAAATTCTTTGAACCCATGATCTTTAAATTGAATACCTCCTTGGTATTGAATATTTACCAAAATGCCTTTTTTGATAAGTATATCACGATTTACTGCCCCCGAAGTAGAATTAAAAGCCTTACCGTCTTCATCTTTAATTTTCATTTTTGAAAGGAAAGATGAAAATTCCCCCGCACCATTAATTCCTCCATAAAAAACCGAGAAAACTTTGAGAAGATATTGACTACTTTCGTTTAAAGAATCGTACAGGGCTTGATGAGTCATGGGGAGTTTTTTGTTGTTTTGACAAAAATATAGAAGAAATATTGATTAGACAAAAAGAGCGTCCATTTCAACCGAATCATGGATTAATCTTTCGGTTGTGTCATGGATTTTTGACGTAATTTCTTAGCAAAGTGGCTGTAAGTAGGTATAAAAAGTGAGTTACAGTCAGTTTGCTCTTAATACTTTCACTTCAGCTACAAAAAATCCCCTTTCAAAATATCGAACGCTTCTTTGTTTAACTCATGCCTAAAAAAGCGTTTATCTAAATCCGTGGGAGTACGGATAACGCTTTCGTTAATACCGTAAATAACCATTAATTTGGCATTGAGTGATCTGATAAATTCATTTTTTATTTTTCGCTGATTTTCGGATGTTTTATGGGTTATTCTTAACAATTCATGTATTTCCTGATTTTCAAGACCACCGTTTTCATAATGTTCAATTAACGCTTTTAGAACAATACGTTCTTGTGAATTGAATGGACTGACTGCCACATTTTCTGTGCTACGGGTGTCTTTTTTTCTATTTTTCAAGATATAAATTCCGCCAATAATTAGTAGAATACCGCCCATCGAAAGCATTAAAATCATATTCAAATTCATGCCAGTTTCATAAAAATTGCTTACTGATACCGATTCTCGCTTAATCTGATTAATTGATAACCTGATTTTTCTAATTTCTTTATTTTTATTATCAGTGTAGTTATAAAAATACAAGGTGTCATGCCAACAGTAAAATCTGAGCATTTCATGCTCAGGGTCTTCCACTTTATTGTCGAATAGTTTTTTAGTGTCCGTCCATGTATATAATTCATTATTGATTGGGTCAGCAAGACGGATTTTCCCTTGTGGAACATCGTAATATTTAATCAAAAAATACTTTCCTGTCCATAATGTGAAAGGTCTCGTTTTATCAAGCCCAAATTCTTTAAATTTTGAAGCATCAATTTCTCCTTCTTTTTGCCAAGTTTTATCCTTAAAAGAAAAAACATAAACGCCATAATCAATTTGTGGCTTTCCTTGATTTTCAGAATCACTATGAAAAGTATTGAAGGCAGAGAAGAAAACGTCTTTTTGAGGAATATAGCCATTCAATCCATCATTGATTGCTTTTGGAGCATCATTTTGCGGTGAATAACTCTCCCATTCATTCGTGGAATTTTTAAAAAAGGTTTGAATATTGGTTGTTTGCCAAAAGCCATATCCTCCAAAACTGAAGAGGGTATCTTTTCGCATAAATTTAGTTGCCAAGCAATTATACCCACGATAATACGTCTTATCAATTCGTTCCAACACTCTGGTCTTAAAACTAAAACGATAGGCTTGATTCGTACAATCTATCAAAAACGTCCTTGACTGCTTATCTGAATTACTCTCAAAACTATTCACCCGAACCACAGGTGGAAAATCATTTTCATTAATATTTATTGCAGTGACCTTTCCCAGATTAACCCAAACATTGGGCGAAGTTTCCATAAATAGCGACTGATTGGATAAATCAATTTTATAAAGTCTTCCATCGGGATAATCTGCCCAAATAAGATTGACCGCCCATGAGTAGTTGGGCAATAGCAGAGAAAAAAGCAGAAGACGGAGGAAAATTTTCAAAGTTAAAATTGGTGGTTTTAGATAAAATATAACCCAAAATTATGTGAAAATACGTGAATAACTGAAATCACACGATTTTTTTAGTAAATGAATGAAAAAACGTGATGCTTTGTGAAGTTTTTGGGTAGTTATAATGGGTCTATGTTGAATACCGTGGGTCGTCAAATTTGAGTTTACCCGTAATAAAATAAATCATATTGATTAGATTCTTAATCTTTATGAATCCTCTTGCCCTTTTCTTAGCAAGTTGAATTTTGGTGTTAATACTTTCTAAAATTCCATTTGTTATCCGAGTGTTTTATCCGTGGCGAGTGTCCCCACTCGACAACTGGTAGCAGCACAGCGGACTACTGTTTTTTTATTACTATATTATTGATAATCAAGTATTTAACCTTATGGTTTTTGCTGTCGACAATTGTCGAGTGGAGATACTCGCCTCGGATACAAAATCATCAGAGAAGAAAAAATTGAAATGATTACCAGAGAGGATTTTAAAAAAAAAGAAAAATCATGGAAACAATTAATAAATATTTCAAATTTTCGAATATATGTCTGTACGGTTTCTTCCTTTTCTCGGCAATTATTGCATGGATATTTGAACACAACATACCTTTATTAAATACGCTTATCGTGATAAACTTTATTCTCTTTTTCAATTGGGTCATTTCATGTATAGTAGTGATATATGGGTGGTTTAAATATTAATTCTAAATTGTAAACATTTGCTACTGAACAAATTTGCAAAAGGTGTTTCCTTCCTTTGTCGATAGAACCACCCCGTCCCTTAGCACGGAAAAACAAAAAACGGATTTCAACCTCAAAAAAGAGCCTTGAAATCCGTTTTCATTTACCCAAAAATACAAAATTACCTCCGCTTCAACCCAGCCAAATATTCCACCAAATTCACCGCTTCTTCTTTACTCATACCATCCATCAAACCCGTTGGCATCATTGAATTTGGCATCATTTTCATGGATTTTACTGCACTGGTTTTAAGATTTTGAACAATTCCTCCTGGCATTTTAAGCACTAAATCGGTTTCGGTTTTTGAAGAAATAATGCCGTTTAATACTGAGCCGTCTTTCATTTTCAATTCCCAACCTTCATAGCCAAAACCAATGCCCGCATCGGGATACATGATGGCTAAATACTGCCCATCTTTCCCTAATTTCGAGCCGATTTCAGACAGTTTTGGACCAAAATCCATGCCTTCTCCGTTCACTTGGTGGCAAACTGAACAGTTGGCGGCAAATATTTCAACGCCTTTTTTGGCATCGCCATTCATGGCAACTAACTCGGATATAGGTGGTAATTTACTTTTGGTGCTGTTCGTAACGTTTCCTAAATATTTAGTCGCTTCCGTTCTCACATTTCGCCTCCAAGCTCGGCTAACCCCGTCCACCGCCACAGGAATGAAGTTTTTCTGAATTTTGCCTTCTTTTAAATAAGTCAAAACAAAATCCTCACCGCTCATACTTCCACCCAAAAACCGTGTGGCTTCTCTACGCATTGGCATTGATTTAGTTTTATCAAACATCACCGATTGCAACAAATCCAAGGACGTTTTACTACCATTTCCACGAATGCCTTCCATTAATTTAATCGCCAACGCCTCTTGTTTTGGATTATTTATCACTTGTTTCACCAAAGCCAAACCTTCATTCGATTTGATGAGAATTTCGGATGATTCTCTGATATTTTGTCCCGCTGAAACCATGGATAAAAGCCTTGGGTTTTCTTCGGGCATCAAATATTTATCCTGCAATTCCAGATACGGTTTTCCTTGTAAATTAAGCATTAAGTTTTTGAGAGCCGCTTTTGCCACGGGCGAAGTTTTCACAAAATCAACATCTAATGAACTCAAAGCCAATTGATTAATTTGATTTTGTTCGGCAGAATTGCCTTTCAGCATTGCCAAAAGTATTTCAGATTTTGATTTGCCCTTGTTAAAATCAAAGGCTCTGAAATACCTTAAACGGTCTTTCAAATCCGTTTTTGAATCAGTCGCTAATCTTGCCAAAAACTCTACGGATTCGTTGGTTCTGGCTCGCCACACAATGTCTCTACTTGACAAGGTTTGCGTTGGGTCAGCTACTTTTTTGAGATAAGCGGCAAAACAAGCATCCCAATTTTCGGAAGCACCAATGCCCAAAGCCTCCAAATACCAACGGTCTTTCCCATCGTGTTGCGTGGCTAAAGTTGCCCAAAGTTCAGCCGCTTCGGCTGATTTATTTCCGTGTAAAGCAATGGCACATTCACGGCGAATTTGTGGGTCTGGACTATTCACAAGCGGTTTTAGATAAGAAATCACGTCCAATTTCAACTGACGAGCCGCTCTAATTCCTGCCATTTTAATGTCTGGATTTGCATCTCCTAAAGCTAATTCTGTATATTTTTTACCGTCAATTAATTTACTCAAAGCCCAAAAAGCTCGTGCTTTCATCCGTGGATTTTCTGAATTGTATAATTTAACTAACTCATTTTCAGCCGTTTTGCTAAATTTCTGTAAAGCTTCCCAAGCCAAATATCGAGTTGCCAAATTGGGACTTTGCAAAGAAGCAACCGCCCCCTCAGGCGTTGATAAATCCATGGTGGGTACTTTGTAAGGCGTATTTTCGGGCGCAATTCTATAAATACGTCCACGCACTTGGTCGCCTGCTTGGTGTCCGCCCACGCCTGGGTCGTACCAATCCGCCACAATTAACGAACCATCGGGCGCAACGCACACATCGGCAGGACGAAACCATTGGTCATTTTCTTGTTTCATGATGTTCACAATCTCGGCCGAATAGCCCGCACCAGCTTTCTGAACGGGGTAGGAGCGAACCACATTATGCCCAGGTTCGCAGTGAATCATTTGACCTTGGAAAGTTTTTGGCAAAAGCGACCCTTCGTACACAATCATGCCCGTAGGTGAACCAGAACCCGTTTGTAGCAAGTTTGGCATCGTGCCGGGGTCATTCAAATGCCAATGACGTAAAGGAATTTCTGATTCAATATTGGTACGATTTACGTTCCAAGAAGCGTGCGAAATTTCGTCTTTATAGCCAAAACTTCCGTATTCCATCACGTAATTAATTCTCACGCCTTTATTCCCATCATCATCATTATCCGACTGCCACATTGTACCGTAAGAATCAACGGCTACTTCATAATTATTTCTAAAATCATTGCCCAGACATTCCACTTCCGAACCGTCCAAATTACAGCGGAAAACCATGCCTTCTTGATAATTTTTAGGCGAAATTTCTTTGCCAAATTGGTCTTTTACAATATTTCCTTGGGCATCTTTCAGTTGTCTTCCCTCATTTCCGAAGTTGAAATACAGTTTCCCATCGGGACCAAACACAAAAGCGTGCATTCCGTGGTCGTGTTGTTCACCTTCCATGCCTTGAAATAGAATTTCTTTTTTATCTGCTTTATCGTCGCCATCTGTATCGGTTAATTTCCACACGTAAGGACTTTGCGAAACGATGACAACGTTCCCCAAAACGGCAATTCCCAAAGGTGCATTCAGCGATTTATCTTGATAGAAAATTTTGCTTTCATCCGCTTTTCCGTCGCCGTCTTTATCTTCCAAAATCACAATTCTGTCTCCTTCTTTTTTAGTTGGATTTCCGTTAATGGCAGGGCGATAATTATAGGCTTCCAATACCCAAACCCGCCCACGAGCATCCACTTCAATATCAGTCGGATTCATCAGCATGGGTTCAGTGGCGAAAGTTTTTACTACTAAACCCTCTGCCATTTTAATGCCTACCAACGAATTTTCGGGTAAACGTTTTTGGGCTTCCGTCATCAACGAATCAACGTAATGATTGATAAAACGGCTGGTGGAAGTATTTTGATAAGCCATTGAAAATAAGGCGATTCCGAGGAGCGTTGCAGGAATTCCAAAGCGTAATTTTTTCGATAATTGCATGGGAAAAAGGAGATTAATGATTTTTGAATTATAAAGCGGGAAACGTCAAATTTATAATTGAATATGCCTAAAATTAGATTACAAAATACCAAAAAATCCCTGATAGAATTGTACTTTTCTATCAGGGATTGTTCGCTAAATATGCTACTCTATTCGAAAATTACTGCTTCATCTAATTCCCCCCACTGTTCCATTTGTGCTTTATAGTGCGCTTCCACGATATTTCGCTTGATTTTCATGGTTGGCGTGAGCATATTATTTTCAACTGTCCAACCACCTTTTACGACGATTGCATTTTTGATGGCTTCATAGTTTTTAAAACTTGGATTTACCCTTTTCAACGTCGTTTCCAAACTTTCAATCAATAATTGTCTTTCCATATTTTTACCAATATCCGAAAGGACAATCAACGCTACGGGTTGGGGCAAACCTGCTCCTGCTACACAAACTTGCTCAATAATGGGATTGACCGACAGCATATTTTCAATGGGCGAAGGCACAATATATTCCCCTTTTCCAGATTTGAACATATCTTTTACCCGACCCGTAATTTTCAAATATCCTTCCGAATCAATTTCGCCCATATCACCCGTACAAAGCCAACCCTCCTGTAAAAGTGCTTCGGTCAAAATGGGTTCTTTGTAATATCCAATCGTATTCCAAGGAGATTTCATCTGAATTTCACCCGTTTCTGGATGGATTCGAGTTTCCACTTTTGGGTAGGGTTTTCCCACTGTCCCACTTTTCACGGCGTCAGCGGGCATCATCGAATGTGCACCCACATTTTCCGACATTCCATAGGCTTCTCTTATCGTAATGCCTAATTTTTTATACCAATCCAATAAACTGGGTGGCATTGGAGCCGCACCCGTCAGAATCACTTTTGCCTCGGATAGTCCTAATCCTTTCTGGATTTTACTTTTTACTGCGGCTTTCACGAAAGGAATTTTTAATAATAAATCTAATTTATTTTGGGGCATTTTTGCCAAAATCCCTTGTTGAAATTTCGTCCAAATTCTTGGCACTGCCAAAAAATGCGTTGGCATGGCTTCTTGTAGATTTCTCTGAAAACTTTCGAGCGTGTCGGCGAAGAAAACCGTTCCGCCAGTAGCCAAACTTGCCGATTCGACAATATTTCTTTCGGCAATGTGACAAAGTGGTAAATAGGAGAAGAAACGAGCATTTTCAGTATCCAAAGAAACTTCTTTTTGCGTATGATGAAGCGCAGAAATCGCTGATTCATTCGTGAGCATCACGCCTTTGGGAATGCCCGTTGTGCCTGAAGTATAAATAATGGTAAAAAGGTCTTTGTCTTTAGGATTTATATTCTCTTGCAAAGGTTCGTGACCGCTAATAATATTGTCCCATTCATCCATTTCAGCGGCGGGACAACCTTCATAAAAACTTGGATAGGCAATACATTTCACACTTTGAGGAATGCCGTCTTTCATTGTTTTCCAAGAATCTAACTTTCCCACAAATAGTACTTTACATGCTGAATGAACCAATACCTGATTAATTTGGTCGGCAACTAAAGTGGCATAAAAAGGCACAGAGATATGTCCTGCCATCGCAATTGCTAAGTCAGAAATTATCCAATGAGCACAATTTTTAGAGACAATGCCGATATGACTTTTTTCGGGCAAATTCAACGCTATCAAAGCTGATGCCATTCTACGGGCTTGATTGCCCGTTTCTTTAAAAGAATATTGCTTATTTTCGTTGCCAATGGGCTGACTGAGATAAAGATTATCGGGCGTGGTATTTTCCCAATGAAAGAAATTTTCGACGGGTGTTTTAAATGCTGCAATCATGGTTATGTATTGATTATCAGATTATAAAATGACGATTGAAATTGTATCTTTGTCTCAACAAAAATAAATTACCATAAGTTATTAAATTTTCCGTATTATCGTTACATTTGTTATGAAAAAAGTGCAATAAAAATGCAATATTTTCGTCCTAACCAATAAAAAATACAAAATCATGAAGTTACAAACTGTTCTTCGTGTCCTGTTGATTAGTACTTTGGTGCTGACAATTGGATATTTTTTCTTTCAGAGTTTTGATTCGTTTGCGGCGCTCGCTTTTAAGAAACCTTAGATTTTGCATAACTCATTCAAACGCTGGTAATTTTTTACTGGCGTTTTTTCTTTTTAAGGAAAGTTTGCATCTTTGTTGGGCAACTCACTATAGCCATTTTCAGTTATTGGCGATTTCAAAAACTTCAAGTTATTGGCCTAATGCTTTACCTCACAAAATAAGATGAACCAAACAAACTACGGCTTCGATGCCCCAAATATCATGCGAAATATGCTCATTTTGGAGCAATAGCTACTTTATCAGGATTTTTAATTTTAACGTTAATTTTATCTTGAAGTACAGCAGTTATTTGTTAATTTTTGCGGGACTAATACTACTCATTCTTGGCACTTCGATGTACATTTATGGCATCAAAGGAAAGTTTATGATGCGAGATTTTATCCTTTCTAAAATTATTTGGAAAGGCGATGAAACCGTTTTAGACATCGGCACTGGGCTTGGATTGTACATGATTGGGGCTGCGAAATACTTGAAAACGGGTAAATCTTACGGCATTGATATTTGGCGAGCCGAAGACCTTTCTGATAATTCAATCGAAAATGCCTACCAAAATGCAGTTTTAGAGGGTGTGAGCGATAAAGTAGAAATCAAAAATGAAGATGCTCGAAACCTGAGTTTTGCCAATGACTCAATAGACGTTGTGCTTTCTATGTTTTGTATTCATAATATTGATGAAAAAGATGGACAAGAAAAAGCCTGTTTAGAAATTGCGAGGGTGCTGAAACCCAGCGGACGAGCGTTTATTGGCGAGTGGATTCCTACGCATGAATACGCAAACTATTTTACGAAAGTGGGCCTGAAAGTAATAAACTCAAAACAATATTTTTCAACAGCTTATTCTTTAATGTGGATGGTGGAAGTAACAAAGTAAAATCCTAAAATCATGATACAACAATCGACCTTAAACTTTTTTAAGGAAATAAAAGAAAACAATAACAAGCCTTGGTTTGAACAAAATAAACCTCGATACGAAGTGGCAAAAGCAAATTATCTTAGTTTTATGGAAGAATTGTTGGTAGAAATCAGGAAAATTGAACCGATTCATGAAAAAGATTTGAAGAAATATGCTTCCCGAATTTACCGTGATATTCGTTTCTCGAAAGATAAAAGCCCCTATAAAAATAATATCAGCTCATTGATAGAAAGAGCTCCTGATTATAAAAAATGCCCTTTTTACTTGCACATTCAACCTGGCGAGAGTTTTATGGGGGGTGGAATCTGGCAACCAGAACCCGATTTATTAAGCAAAGTTAGGCAAGAAATTGACTACAATGGTTCCGAATTCAATAGTATACTCAACAAAAAACCATTTGTAGATTTATTTGGCAAACTCTCTGGCGATGCATTAGTACGCCCACCCAAAGGCTACGATGCTGATAATCCGAATATTGAATTATTGAAATTGAAACAGTACATCGTTAGTAAAAATTTTAGTGATGAAGTGGTTACCTCAAAACATTTTATCACAGAATTATGTACTTGTTACGAAGTAGCTTTGCCATTTTTTTATTTTTTCGATGTGGTGAAGGGAGAGTAATAATAAACTCCAATGATAAATTGTCATACGTTGAAATTGGCAGAAAATGATGACATTTTAACATCCCAGAACCTCTATTCCAATGCACAAACAACGTTTTCACGATTTGCTGTCTTGTGTTTTGGAACAATAGATTCATTATCGGAGTACGAAAAAGAATTTTTAGAAAATACTGACTAATGAATATTTGGAAATTCTTACGCCGAAAATTTTCCAGAACTTGAAAAAGGTGACTTTACCTTTACATTATCATTATCTAAAAATATAATTGATTTTAACGAAATTATATTACAAATTCCACCTCTTTAAAATCAAAATAAATTACATTTCCATCCGTTTCAATGCCTAACTTTCCAGTCTCATCAATCCCTACAATTTGCCCTGAAAATTGCTGTCCATTGCTTCGGTAATAATGATATTCTTGAAACCTAAATAAATTAGATAAATATTTGATTTTCAAGAATTTGTATTCATTATTCTTGATTTTTAGGTAATTTTTTTCAACGTTTTCTAACAGCTTTTTCAACATCTCAGATAGGTCATATTTTAATGGATTTTGGGTAATATTTCGTAGAGAAGTTGCTCGTAAATTAGTAAATTTTACTTGATTAATATTCAGTCCGATTCCGATAATTGAATGCCCAATTTGATAGCCTTGCAAAGAATTTTCAATCAAAATACCGCCCATTTTTTTATCTCCGTAATAAATATCATTCGACCATTTTACAGAGAGATTTTCATCAATAAATTCACCTAAAAAATCAAAAACACCCATCGAAACTGCCACGTTTAGTTGGAATTGGTCACTGGCTTTCAAGAAATTTGGTTTAAGTATGAGCGAAAATGTTAAATTTTCTCCCGTACTTGCTTCCCAAGTGTTGCCTCTTTGCCCTCGACCAGCCGTTTGATTATCGGTAATTATGACCGTTCCTTCAAAAACCATGTTCTCTGACTGAATCATTTGAACCGCAATATCGTTAGTTGAATGACAGCTTGGCAGATATTTTATCAATTTGCCAGTAAATAGTGTATTGGGTTGAATATTGTACAAGGTTATTGTGTAATTTTATAGTCCGAAATTTTATCTTTATATTACTGCAATATTAGAAATATCATTGCTAATATTAGGTGAGAATACAAAAATTAAATTTTTAGAGCATCATTTTAAAAATTCTTGATTCATAATTAATTAAATGACAGAAGTAAAAACAAAAAGAGATATTAGTTCAGAAGAACTTAGCCAATTGGTGGTGAAGGGTATGCAGGAAAGAAAGGCAACCAATATTGTGGTGATGGACATGAGAAATGTTAAAAATGCTTTCACGGATTATTTTGTGGTGGCATCTGGTACGTCCGACACGCAAGTTGAGGCAATTGCAGAATCTGTTGATAAGGAAGTTTGGGAAGCAACTCGCAACCATCCACGTAGCACCGAAGGAAAAGCAAATCGTGAATGGATTCTGGTCGATTACTACGATGTAATTGTTCACGTTTTCAAAAAAGACCGTCGTGAATTTTATAAATTAGAAGAATTGTGGGGAGATGCGGAATTTACTTACATTGAAGAAGAGTAACTCTGATTGGGAGTAAAATTTTGAGCAAATAAGTCCTTTAAATGAGGTTATTTTAGTGTTATTTAACATTTTCAATATGAAAAAAAATATTCATCGTTTATCATTCATAACTCATCATTTAAAATTTCCACTTAAAATTCAATCTTACCATTCCTCATGAAAAAACAAGGTAGGAAACAAAATTATTAATCAGTACGTTTTAATTAGAAACAGATTTGAGGCAATCTAAAACAGTTTGAAAATGCGTTAATTTGAAAATATTTTTTTTAGATTAATTTATTTTCAAATTATACAAAACCTAACACCTCAAAAATTACTTATATAAAAATGGCAGAAAATAATAGTGAAGATAACAAACCACAGGGCTTTCCGAAACGTCGTTCGACTACCCCTGGTAATGGTTTTCAAGGTTGGTTAGTAATAGGATTGGTGATTGCTTTGATTAGCATTTACTTTTTGAGCAAGACTCATGTCCTCCCAAAGGTCGATCAAGCAAAGTATGAACAAATGATTTTGGATAAAGAAGTTTCTAAACTGGCCATTCTGAAAGGAAAAGAGGTTGTAGAGATTACCCTTAAAAAAGATTTTTTGGATAAGTACCGTCAAGAGTTAAGCGAGCAACCAAATGCGGTTGTGAATCAGAATGCAGGCCCACATTTCGAGAAAGAAATTATCTCGTCGGATGATTTTGTGAGAGAGTTGAATGAATTACAGAAAGATATTCCACGTCCAGAACGTGTGACCCCTACCGCAGAAGAGCGTTACGGCATTTTAGAATTCTTGATGGGACCAGGATTTTTTATCTTGTTTTTCGTAGCCATTTATTTTATGTTTTTCCGCATGGGTGGAGCAGGTGGCCCGGGTGGACAAATTTTTAATATTGGTCGTTCAAAGGCAACTTTGTTTGATGGTGATGCAAAGGTGAAAACCACTTTCAAGGACGTTGCAGGACTTGACGAAGCCAAAGAAGAAATCGAGGAAATCGTTGAATTTTTGAAACAACCAAAGAAATTTACGGATTTAGGAGGTAAAATTCCGAAAGGAGCTTTATTAGTAGGCCCTCCAGGAACGGGTAAAACCCTTTTGGCAAGAGCTGTTGCGGGCGAAGCGGGTGTTCCGTTCTTCTCATTATCAGGTTCTGATTTTGTGGAAATGTTCGTAGGTGTTGGTGCGGCTCGTGTGCGTGATTTGTTTAAACAAGCCAAAGAAAAAGCACCGTGTATTATTTTTATTGACGAAATTGATGCCGTAGGTCGTTCTCGTGGACGTGGTGCAATGCCAGGTTCAAACGATGAGCGTGAGAATACTCTGAACTCATTGTTAGTTGAAATGGATGGTTTCGGAACAGATTCTGGAATTATTATCATGGCAGCAACCAACCGTCCAGATGTTTTAGATCCAGCTTTATTGCGTCCAGGACGTTTCGATAGAACTATTTCGGTTGATAAACCAGATATTATTGGTCGTGAAGCGATTTTCAAAGTACACCTAAAACCTTTGAAATTAGCCGCTGATATTGACCCAAAAGAATTGGCGGCTCAAACCCCAGGTTTTGCGGGTGCTGAAATTGCTAACGTTTGTAATGAAGCGGCTTTGATTGCGGCACGTCGTAATAAGACCGCCGTTGATATGCACGATTTTCAAGAGGCAATGGATAGAGTAATTGGTGGTTTGGAGAAGAAAAATAAATTGATTTCACCAGAAGAAAAGAAAATTGTTGCCTACCACGAAGCGGGTCACGCAGTGGCTGGTTGGTTCTTGGAACATGCAAATCCATTGGTGAAAGTAACGATTGTACCACGTGGTATTGCCGCTCTGGGTTACGCTCAGTATCTGCCAAAAGAACAATTTTTGTATCGTACCGAACAATTAATTGACGAAATGTGTGTAACCTTGGGTGGAAGAGTTTCGGAAGATATTATTTTCGGAAAAATTTCAACGGGCGCTCAAAATGACTTAGAACGAATTACCAAATTGGCTTACAGTATGGTAACGGTTTACGGGATGAATGACAAATTGGGGAACGTTTCGTTTTATGATTCGAAAGGGGGTGATGGATATAATTTTAATAAACCATATTCAGAACAAACTGCTCGTGAAATTGATGAAGAAGCTCGTAAAATTATTGCTTCAGCGTATGAGCGTACAAGGGCTTTATTGAGTGATAAACAAGATAAATTGGAAATTTTGGCTCAGGAATTATTGGTAAAAGAGGTTCTTTTTCAAAGTGATTTAGAGCGTTTGATTGGTCCAAGACCTTTTGAACAATTGACAACTTATCAAGAATTTACCCGTAACGAAGATAGAAAAGCGGCAGATTTAGAGAAAGCTAATAAAGAAGCCGAGGAGGCTTTACCTGCGAGTTAATTTTGAAATGACTTCAAAAAGCTTTATTCATTAAATTGAATAAGGCTTTTTGATTTCTGTATGTAACCAGCATTAATTGACTATATGTCTAAACCTCAGTACCTCCTACTTATTATAAATAATTTGGTAGAAGGTATTTACTGTCTGAAATATCTTTTTTGTCAAATAATAAATGGTCTCGTTTAACTTTAAGGAATGGGAATTCAATAAAGTAATTAACATACTTAATAGAGAGAATAGTTGATTTTGCTAATATATTCTCTGCTTATATAGTACATTGCTTGAATAAAAATTTAACCCTACTCTCGTGTTTCTCCTCCTTATTCTCCCGCTTTTTCTATCTTTTTCCATTTCATTTTTTTATATAAACAACAAATAAAAATATTTGAAATTATTTGTTATACTACATTAAGATTGGTATCGTTTACATAGATGCTTAGCATATCAATATATTACTGAACCATTTCTTATACTATTAAGTATTTTTTAGAGCTTTAATGCTTTAAAAAATAAAAATATAGCAATCAATAATATTATATAAGATATACAATAATGCTGATAAATCAACTTTCCTTGCTTCTTGAAAAGATAAAATTACTCATTAGAGTATCCCTTACGCTGTTAATTTATACTTCCTGTTTTTTTACAATCACCGTATTTGCAAAAAAGAGAAATGATGATTTTAATTTGACAGGAACGGTGTATCCACTTCCATTCATAACAAAAATTAATGAAAGATCCTTTTGGTCAGATAACGTTTTCAATTTAAAGCCTCACTCATTAAACTTGGATAAGGCGTTTAACGATGAACGCTTTGAGATGAAGGGGTTATTGCCCAGTTGTGACAATAGCTCATCGCCGTTTGGAATCGCTTCTGTTAGTTATAATAATGGGGAGGTTACCTTCGTTTTTAATGCATCCAATTTAAGTAATGGTAACTGGAGAATTGTGAAATCATCAACTGTAACCAATCAGGGTACTTTCAATCCATCATCAAACACTATTAACTTAAATGTTGGTACTTTATCTGCGGGAACTTACCAACTAATAATCGATGGTGTTAGTTGCTCGGGTAGTGCTTCTAAAGATTTCACAGTGAACAGCACACCCGCACCTCCTCCTTCGGGCGTTAGTTGTGACAATGGTATTACCCCTTTTTACATAATTTCAACGACATTTAACAAAGGCTCATTAACGTTTGAAGTTAATTCTAATAATTTCTCATCTGGTAAATGGACTGTTCTTCAAGGTTCGACAGTTGTTAATAGCTCCAATTTTTCGGTGATCAGCAATATCATGACCCTCAGTACAGGAAATATTGCCGAAGGTACTTACTCTTTTAAGTTGGACGGAATATCTTGTAATGGTAGTACAAATAAAAGTTTTAAGGTTTCAGCTCCGTATCTGCCAGAGTCTTTGGTGAGTGTAGTTCCGTGTAGTTCAGATAATGTTCTGTTCATTCTGGGGGGTGAAAGTAATGCTGGAGGAAGAGCCCTAAATACTGATCTGAGCCCGTTAGAATTAGGGACGAGAGATTCTTTGAAAATTTTCAACAATGATTCTTTTCAATTCGAGAGCTTAAAAGTAGGTATGAATAATTTATTAGACCATTTTACGCTGATAAATGGAACAACCCATGGTTTGGAAGTAGCCCTTGCGAACAGAATAAAACAACCATTTTATAGTAAAGTTGCTTATTTAATTAAGGCGGGGCAAGGCAAAAGTTTAATTACGGATTGGGATAGTTCGGGGGTATATTATAAAACATTAGTTACTCGTACACAAGTTGCCAGACAACTTTTAGCCAATACTGCTGTAAGTTATAAGACCGTCATTTTATATTCGCAAGGCATTAATGACTTGTTAGCAGGCGTTTCGAGTAGTTCGTGGAAAGCCAATACTAAAAAACATTTTCAAAACCTCAGAAATGAGCTTGGTGCCAATACGATGATTGTCATCACCAAATTTATGTCTCAATATAGCGGGTATAATGGAGTCATTGATGAAATATGCAATGAGTTACCCAACACTTTTTCGGTTGAAACGGGAGATGCCAGTTTGGTAGATGATAAACATTGGAATGCAAGCGGATTCAAGTTGATTGGAGACCGAATGTTGAACATTGTGGAGCGTTTTAATTTTAAAAGTTCAAATCGTGGTGCAAATGTTACTTCCACTGCCACCGTTAGTATTTCACCCACCAATATTTGTGAAGGAACCACCCAACTATTAACAGCATTGCCGACCAACGGAGGAAGTACACCCCTTTATGAATGGTATAAAAATAACGTAGCTCTACCATTCTTCATCAATAAATCCACGGCGGACGGGCTGGGAAATAACTTGGTCAATAGTGTTACCGTGACCAGTGATAACACTATTTATGCTGGTACAACGAAGGGATTAGGCATTTCAAAAGATGGAGGTAATACTTTTACCAACAAAATTACGAATGGTAATTCGAGTAGTAATAGTATCAAGGGAGTGGCAGTGTCAAGTTTAGGGGTGATATACGTGGCAACAGCATTTGACGGAATCAATATCTCAGCCGATGGGGGTAATACATTTACTTCTAAAAATACATCAAATGGATTAGCCAGTAATAATACTCTGGGAATTGCGGTTGATGCCCTTGGCAATATATACGTGGCAACGGCAGGTGGATTGAGTATTTCGAATGATGGAGGAAATAGCTTTAATAACAAGAATACTAATAATGGCTTGGCTACCAATATAATACGATGTATTTTTATTGGAAATGACGGCAAAATCTACGCAGGAACAAGTTCTGGTGGTATTAGTATTTCAAATAACGGGGGGAATAATTTCACTACTTACAATACAAGTAATGGATTAGGTGATGGAAACGTTTTTAGTATTTATGTCAATAATACAGGAAAGATTTTTGTGGCTACTGCTTATGGATTGAGTATTTCATACGATGGAGGAGTTCATTTTGATAATTTTACAGCAGCAGCTAATGGTTTGGGGGACGATTACGTTTATAATGTCTTGGTGAGTGCCGATAACAGAATTTTTGCGGGTACATACGGTGGTGGAGTAAGTATGTCAATTGACGGAGGAAGTACATTCACAAACTACACCACTAACAATGGTTTGGGTGATAATCGGGTAAGGACGATGGGAATGGACGGCAACGGTAAATTATTGGTTGGAACAAATGCAGGTCTAAGTATTGGGAATAAAAATAGTTATAATATTGTTAATGCCAAAGGTAACGATAGCTACTCAGTTGGCATGACGAATGTATGTCCTGTAACTGGCGTTACTAATGCTTCCGTTTCGATAACTTCAAATCCAATCATTCAAGTAGTTGCCAATAAAGAGATTTGTAAAAACACCAGTACAGTACTTACCGCCATTTGTAACACGGGTGTGGCAACTTGGTATAATAGCACAGCAAGTACCAATGCTTTGGGAATCAATGCTTTCACAACGGGAAATATCAACGTTAACACAGATTATTACGTTGCCTGTGAAGTTGGTACATCCCCAAAGTGTGTTAGTAGTAGAGTTAAATTGACCGTAAGTGTTAGTATTCAACCGACTAATCCTACGGTGAGTAACCAAAGTATTTGTACTGGCAATAACACTACACTGATTGGAAGTTGTGCCACTGGAATAATCACTTGGTACGGCAATGCAATGGACACTACCCGCCTCGGAATTAACAACTATGGAACGCCTATTCTCACTGCAAGTACCAATTATTACGCAAGTTGTAATATTACCAACTCGGAGTGTAATAGTAACCGAGTATTGGTTTCTGTAACGGTAATTGTTCCTCCGATTGCAACGAGTGAGAATAAAACGATATGTTCGGGTTCATCAATTGTTCTAACAGCAAACTGCACAACGGGTACAGTACAATGGTTCAGTAGCAACACAAGCACAACGGTTTTGGCCAACGGAGATTACAATGCTCCGATATTGACGGCAAATACCGACTTTTATGTTGCTTGTAAAGTAACAGATAATAGTGGGTTAATTTGTAATAGTAGAACAAAAGTGACCATTATCGTTAATGACATTCCTTCTACTCCCACGGCAAATGGCTTATCCATTTGTTATAATACAACTGCATCTTTAACGGCAACTTGTGTGACTGGAACGGTAAAGTGGTACGGCGATGCTACCAGTGAGATAATCTTGGCTTCGGGTAATTTCACAACAGCAAGTTTGATCACAACAACCAATTATTATGTCAGTTGTGAATCTGGCGGCACTACTAACTGTCGTAGCACACGGTTTAGAGTGATCGTGGCGGTGAATCCTCTCATTCCTACTCCAACGGTTGCGAACCAAAGTGTCTATTTAGGAAACTCTATTTCATTGCAAGCAGTGGGTTGTAGTGGCTCGGGTTTTTCCTTAAAATGGTACGAATCAAGTCAAAATAATCTGATTACCATCCCGTTTTCACCATCCATTACAAAAAATTACTATGCAAAATGTGAACAAGTTGTTAATTTGCTCACTTGCAGTTCACTAAAAAGTACTGATATTTCCTTGTCTGTAATTAAAAGGATATTCGTTGATAGTTCCAAAGTTGCTTCCACAACACAAGACGGCAACGCATGGGCAACTGCCTACGGAAATCTAACTACTGGCTTAACTTCTGCCACGAGTGGAATTGAAGTTTGGGTTGCCAAAGGGACTTATAAGCCTACCAGTGGAACCAGCAGAACCACGTCCTTCATAATTCCTTCTGGTGTTAAAGTTTTAGGCGGTTTTACTGGGAGTGAAAGTGTATTAACGCAAAGAATTGCCTCGGCGAATTCATCCGTTTTGAGTGGTGAAATTGGTAATTTATCCACAACAACTGACAATACTTATCATGTAGTTACTTTTGATGCCTCAGATATAAATACATTCTTAGATGGATTTATAATCGTGGGTGGAAATGCTAACTTTACCAATATTAGTGAAATTGATGTTCCTTACAGCCCGACTTCAACTGCTACTGATAATACCGGTGGAGGAGTCGTCATTAAAAATGGAGCGAATCCCACCTTGGTAAATTGTACTATAAAATTGAATGCTGCCAAAGTAGGAGGTGGCGTATTCTGTGCAAATGGAAGTATTGCTGCTATAAAAAGCTGTAAAATAATTGCTAATACTGCCAGTATTGGTGGGGCAATATATACACAACAGGCAAGTAATATAGTGGTAAGGAGTTCTCAAATTTCAGGAAATAAAGGGAATGGGGAGGCTTTTTATAATAATTCAACCATTCCATCGGTAATTAACTGCACCATCGTGGGTTCGGGTGGAAGTACGCTTGCCGTATATAATGGCGTAAATAGTCCCTCAGTATTTCAAAATTGTATCATCTGGGGGTATTCAACACCCTTCAATGACGGTCAGGCCATAGTGAATTACAGTAACATATCGGGTTCTTATTCAGGGATTGGGAATGCCAATATTGACCCTATTTTTATAAGTTCATTGCCAGTAAGTTCCAATATTTCAACTGGGGGTGATTTTCATTTAACGCCCGTTTCAACCATGATTGATGCTGGCAATAGTCTATCGGTCACATTCAATGAAAAAGACATAGAACTTTATAACCGCATTTTTGGTAATGGACGAGTTGATATGGGAGCTTTCGAATTTCAAGGTGCCAGAACGGGCGGGATAATTACGAGCATAAAAACTGGAAATTGGGAGGATAACACAACTTGGGATGTTGGACGTAAACCTTACGCAGGTGATGTCGTAATTATTTCAAATAATCACACTGTTTCAATTAATAGTATTGCCACCGCAAAGTCTATTCAACACGGTTTGAATTCAATGCTAAAATATACATCGAGTTTAACAGGATTGCAGACAGGAATATAGGGGTATTTGTGATTTGAATCCAGCATAAGTAACCTTGCGCAAGGTTGAAATAAACTTGAAATCTGGGTTCAAAACGTTATTTCAAAAAGGTAATATTCCGTTTTAAACCTTCAAATTTCGTCCGTTTCAAAGGAGACCTTTTGAATATTTCTTTGAAAACTTCTTCTGTGATTTCTTCCCAATCGTTGTTCGTAAAGGTCTGTAAATCAGGATTTAGCTGAAATTGTGGCTCTTTATGAGGTTTTGAAAAACGATTCCATGGACAAACATCTTGGCAAATATCACAACCAAAAGCCCAGTTTTTGAATTGTCCACTAACATCCACGGGAATATTTTCTTTTAATTCAATTGTAAAATAGCTAATACATTTGGACCCATCCACCACAAAAGGTTCAACGATGGCATCCGTCGGACAAGCATCTATGCAACGAGTACAAGTGCCACAATAATCTTTTATTTCATGGTCGTATTCCAATTCTAAATCAATGATTAATTCGGCAATAAAAAAGAAACTTCCTTGCTGTTTGTTGATAAGATTTGAGTGCTTACCAATCCAACCTAAACCTGCTTTTTTCGCCCAAACTTTATCCATTACAGGGGCAGAATCTACGAAAGCTCTACCGCCAACTTCACCAATTTCTTGATGAATAAAACTCAATAATTCTTTCAGCTTTTCTTTTACCACAAAGTGATAATCGGTTCCGTAGGCATATTTTGAAATCTTAATATCTTCTTGGCCTTCGGGTAACTTATGAGCTGGATAATAATTGAAAAGTAAGGAAACCACCGATTTTGCATCGTCCACTAAAAGTCGAGGGTCGAGACGTTTATCGAAATGATTTTCCATGTATTGCATCTTGCCTTGCTGATTGTTTCTAAGCCAATTTTCTAATCTTGGCGCTTCTTCTTCTAAGAATCCCGCCTTTGAAATACCACAAAAATCAAAGCCTATTTCTTGGGCTTTTTGCTTGATTTGTTGAGCGCATTTTGTTGGGTTTTGCATAAAATAGTTTAGGATATTAGGCTAAGTATTTCAACTCATTTTAGGTAAAATAAACGTATCTAAAACATTAAATTTTGTAAAATACTACAAATCTACTAAATTAGAGAAACAAGTAAATTTAAAACCTATGAATTTCAGTTACGATAACTACCAAACCGAAGGATTCTTCGATGAAATGTTTGATGAAAATGGCAAGGTCCGTTTGGGCTATGAGGCATTTAAAGAACGTACCGAACAACTCAAAATTGAGGAATTTGTCCGCCGCCACCAAGCAGCCGAACGCTCATTGATGGCCATGGGAATTACCTTTAATGTGTACGCTGAAAACGAAGGTACTGAACGAATTATGCCCGTAGATATTATTCCGAGGGTTATTGAAGCCGAAGACTGGAAAAAGACAGAAAAAGGGTTAATTCAACGGATTACGGCCTTAAATATGTTTTTGGATGATATTTACCATGATCAACATATATTAAATGATGGCATTGTTCCCCGTGAATTAATTGAAACTTCTAAAGATTTTCTTCGTCCGTGTATAGGTATTCGTCCACCCAAAGGCATTTATATCCACATCACAGGTACGGATTTGATTCGGGGTGATGATGGTAAATTTATGGTTTTGGAAGATAATCTTCGTTGTCCATCGGGGGTATCGTATATGCTCGAAAATAGGGAATTGTTGAAGCGAACTTTTCCAGAAGTTTTGGGTAAAACTCGTGTACAATCTATTTCTGATTATCCGAATAAATTGCTTCAAATGTTGCAACATATCTCAGGCAGACCCAATCCAACGGTGTGTGTGTTAACGCCCGGTATTTACAATTCTGCCTATTTTGAGCATTCTTATTTGGCTCAACAAATGGGTGTAGAATTGGTGGATACTCGTGATCTAGTGGTGCATAATGGTTACGTAAAAATGCGTACTACCAAAGGATTCCAAATTGTGGATACGATTTACCGAAGAATTGATGATACTTTTCTCGACCCAACTGTCTTTAATCCACGTTCAATGATTGGGATTCCGGGCATTTTCGATGTCTATAAAAAAGGAAGAATTGCCTTGGCAAATGCTCCAGGAACGGGTGTAGCGGATGATAAAGTGATTTATGCTTACGTCCCTAAAATTATAAAATATTATTTGGGTGAAGATGCCATCCTTCCAAATGTAGAAACGTATATCTGCGGAGAAGAGGACGATTGTAAATATGTATTGGAAAATATTGAAAAATTGGTAGTTAAAGAAGCTAATGAAGCGGGCGGTTATGGGATGTTGATTGGTCCAAAATCAACGAAGGAAGAACAGGAAATTTTCAAGGCAAGAATCAAAGCAAATCCACGAAATTATATTGCTCAACCAACCATTTCACTTTCGAGAGTTCCTTGTTTAATTGATGACCACGCCGAAGGTCGTCACGTGGATTTACGTCCCTACATTCTCTACGGAAATGGCGTTGAGGTAATTCCTGGAGGCTTAACTCGTGTGGCACTGCGAAAAGGTTCATTGGTGGTAAATTCTTCGCAAGGCGGAGGTTCTAAGGATACTTGGGTTTTGTATTGATAGAACAGGATTGAACACGGATTTGAGGGATTAGACACGGATAAAATTAAAAATCCGTGCCTAATCCCTCAAATCCGTGTTCATTTAGTTTAAATTCAACTCTAAAATGTAAAAAAAGCAATTACTAATGATTAATTTTGCATTATGCAAGCAAAAATTACCGAAATACAACAGCAAATTGCTGATTTCCAGATTGACAATAAAGAACAACTCGAAACTTTCCGTATTGCCTACGTGGGTCGTAAAGGCGTTATTGGCGACCTTTTTGATGGATTAAAGAACGTTCTTCAAGAAGACCGCCGTGCCGTTGGACAAGAGTTGAATGCTTTAAAAGAATTAGCTCAAAATAAATTCAACGAATTCCAAGCCTTAATGGAATCTTCGCAGGATAAATCGGTGGCCATTGAATTTGATTTGACCCTTCCAAATATTCCCTACGAAAACGGAACCATTCATCCCCTTACGCTGGTACGTGCCAGAATCATCGAAATCTTTGCAAAAATGGGTTTCAATGTGTCGGATGGTCCAGAAATAGAATCAGATTTTTATAATTTTACGGCGCTAAATTTTGCCGAAAATCACCCTGCACGTGAAATGCAGGATACTTTTTTTATCGAAAAGAAAGGCGGAGAAGTAGCGGACGATATACTTTTGAGAACGCATACATCAAACGTTCAAATTCGTTTGATGCAAAATCAAAAACCACCTTTACGTTCAATTATGCCTGGGCGAGTATATCGTAATGAGGCAATTTCTGCGAGAGCACACTGTCTTTTCCACCAAGTTGAAGGGCTTTATGTTGATAAAAATGTAGGCTTCAAAGACTTAAAAGATACACTTTATTATTTTGCCAAAGAGATGTTTGGGCAAGATACAAAAGTGCGTTATCGTCCTTCATATTTTCCATTTACTGAACCTTCTGCGGAAATTGATATTACCTGTTTAATCTGTAAAGGAAAAGGTTGTAATGTCTGTAAATATACGGGTTGGGTAGAAATTGCGGGTTCGGGTATGGTTGACCCCAATGTATTGGAACAGTGCGGAATAGACTCAAAAGAATACACAGGATTTGCCTTCGGAATGGGAATTGAACGCATTACCATGTTAAAATATCAAATCAAAGATTTACGATTATTTACCGAAAATGATGTACGTTTTTTACGTCAATTTGAGGGGCTTTGATGCGACAGAACACATTCTAAATCTGTGTTGCAAAGTATCTGTCTGATGTGTGTTCCATTTAATCGCAAAGCCAAATGTTAAAAACGTCTTAGCTTAACACTTTTTAACACCTCCATTCTTCACAAGCCAAAGCTATTTTGTATTTTTGGTAACATTATTGTCGTAAACACAAAAGCCCCCTGTCCCCCAGAGGGGTAATTATATCAAAACTCCCTTTGGGGTTGGGGGCTTCAATTTTCAATTATGAATAATTTCAAAAGAATTAATGACCTTACAGGTTGGGTCGTTTTTGCCATTTCCTTATTTGTTTTTACTGCCACTGTTGAACGTACTGCCTCTTTTTGGGATTGTGGTGAGTTCATCGCCTGTGCTTATAAACTGCAAGTTCCTCACCCTCCTGGAGCGCCATTATTCTTATTGTTGGGACGTATGTTTTCGCTTTTGGCGGGTTCGGATGTAACCCAAGTAGCTTATTGGGTAAACATGATGTCGGTGCTTTCGAGCGCCTTTACGATTCTGTTTATGCACTGGACAATCGTGATGATTGGGCGTAAAATTTATAATAAACCTTTTGCAGAACTGTCAATGGGTCAGTCACTTACGCTTTTAGGAGCGGGTGTTATTGGTTCGTTAGCGTATGCGTTTTCTGATACATTTTGGTTCTCAGCAGTTGAAGCGGAGGTTTATGCGATGTCGTCGTTCTTTACGGCTTTGGTGGTTTGGGCGGCTTTCAAATGGGAATTAATTGAGGACGAAGGAGATGCAAATCGTTGGTTGATTTTGGTGGCCTATATCGTTGGTCTTTCAATTGGAGTCCATTTATTGAATTTGGTAACGGTGCCAGCATTGGCTTTGATTTATTATTTCAAGAAAAATCCAAATCCAACTTATAAGGGCGGTTTTATTGCGCTGTTAGCTGGGTTTTTAATTTTAGGAATTATCAATTCACTAATCATTCCAGGAATTCCTTCAATGGCTTTCCAATTTGAATTAATCTTCACAAATGGACTTGGGTTGCCTTATGGCGTAGGCGTTGGGGTATTTTTAGTGGTTTTTGTCGGAGCATTGGTTTGGGGTGTTCGTTATTCAATCCAAAAGGGAAAAGTCAATTTGAATATTGGATTACTTTCGTTAGTATTCGTTTTGATTGGTTATTTGTGTTATACCTTGGCTTTGGTTCGTTCAACTTACAATACGCCCATCAACGAAAATGACCCAAGTAATATCTTGAATTACGTGAAATATTTGAAGCGTGAACAATACGGCGAGCGTTCATTATTATACGGGCCAATTTATACAGGAACCGTTGAAAGTGTGGAACAGGGCAATCCAGTCTACAAAATGAAAGACGGAAAGTATGAAGTTTACGACCATAAACAGAAATTAATATATTCAAAAGACGGGCAAATGTTATTGCCTCGTGTGTATAGTGGCACGCCCCAACACATTCAGATGTATGAAGAAATGTTGGGTTTGGCATCGGGCGAAAAACCAAGTTTTGGGGATAACCTAAAATTTATGTTTACCCACCAAATGGGACACATGTATATGCGTTATTTCCTCTGGAATTTTGTGGGCCGTGAAAGTGATATTCAAGATGCGGGCGTAATTGATTATACTCGTAAAGGAGCTTTACCCGAATTATTAGCTAAAAATAAAGCCCACAACAACTACTTTTGGTTGCCTTTGATTTTGGGTTTAATGGGTTTTGTGTTATTGGTTCGTAAAGGCGAAAAAGACTTTTTGACTACTACTTTAATGTTCCTTTTAACGGGATTAGCCTTAGTAGTTTTCCTAAATTCACCACCTTCTGAACCTCGTGAACGTGATTATATCTACGTGGGTTCGTTTTATTTCTTTGGACTTTGGATTGGTTTGGGTGTGATGCAATTGGCGGAATTATTGGGTAAATTTATGTCAAATTCAGTGGTTACGGGTGTTGTTGCGACGGTTGTAACGGCGGTAGTTCCTGTCATTTTGATTCAACAAAACTGGGATGACCACGACCGTAATCATCGTTATCAGCAAGTAGATTTTGCCAAAAATATGTTGAATTCTTGTGCAAAAAATGCGATTCTATTCACTGGAGGTGATAATGATACATTCCCATTATGGTACGTACAAGAAGTTGAAGGCTACCGTACAGATGTGCGGGTGTGTAACCTTTCGCTGTTAGGAACGGATTGGTACATCGACCAAATGAAACGTAAAACTTACGAGTCGCAAGCCTTGCCAATATCATTATCGAAAGACCGTTTTATGGAAGGAATCAACGAACAGGTGATGTATTACGAGAATCCGAACGTGAAAAATGGAATCAATCTTCAAGAATATATGAAATTGATTAAAGATGATAGCGAGGCAATTAAAGTTCCGTTGCAGGATGGTTCGATGATTAATACTTTGCCAACAGAAAATCTTTTCTTACCGATTAATGTGGATGCGGTGAAAAAAGCAGGGTTTGTTCCGAAAGATTTAGAACCATTTTTGACCGACCAAATGGCTTGGGCAGCAGGAAAAAATGGTGTGATGAAACCAGAATTGATTCAGTTAGATATGATTGCTCAGAATGCCGCATCGGGTTGGAAACGTCCAATTTATTTTGCAACTACTTTGCCATCAGCGAGTTACTTGAATTTGAAAGATTATATGCAAATGGAAGGATACGCCTACCGATTGATGCCGGTGAAAATTCCAGGAGCAAAAGATGGTTACGTGAATTCAGATATTATGTTTGATAATTTAACGAAAAATATGTTCTGGAGAGATTTAGATAATCCAAAAACGTACTATCATTCAGACTTTTATTTACAAGTACCTATCGTAACCGCACGTTTGAGTTTCTTACGTTTGGTTGACCAATTAATCCGTGAAGGTAAATTGGCAAAAGCAAAAGCGGCCTTGGATTTCTGTGACAAAAAGATGCCAGACAACGTAATTCCTTACGACCAATTATCGGCAAATTTCGTAGCCTTGTACATTGCAGCGGGAGATACAAAAAGTGGTCTGAAAATAGCCGATACGATGATGAATCGTAATAACAAGGCTTTGGATTATTATATGAACGACCGAAGAAATAGTGATAGTCGTGATATTCAAACGGCGCTTTACGAAATGCAAATTATCGTAGAAGGTTTGAAAAATGCGAAAGTCGCAGAAGCAGCGAGATATGAAGCCATGATGCAGAAGCAGATTGCGAGAGCGAATTCTTAGGGATTAGTTATTAGAAACTGGTTATTAGTTATTAGAGTATTTGCTCTCATAACTGATAACCAGTTTTTCGTTTTTAATAATTTTAATATTTTGAAGCAATCTTTTGACAACCAGTAACTAATAACCATTAACCAGTAACCAAATCCCATTCCACCCGCAAAACCTTCGACCGCACATTAATACTTTCAAAAAAACGTAACCAAAAAAGCTGTTGATTCGATAAACTATCAGTTGGTGACTTTACTTCGATAAAACTATATTCTCCATCCCCCCAGATAAAAAGGTCTGGAAATCCCCTTAGATTTTGCCGTAAATTCTTTGCCATTTCTAAAGTAATCAACGTAATTTGTTCGGGGGATAATCTTTCTAATAAAGTCAAAATTAAAGGAAAAAGACCTCCATACCATTCCACAAGTGGATTTGTTAGCCCAAATTTCTCAAAAAATATGCGGTTCATATACACCGTTGTGGCATCTTCATCTTCCAACATTTTCAAGCGTTCTTCCATTTTTTCTTTGCGTTTTTCAAAGAAAGTTGGTTTGAATAAATCCGAAGGCGAACGTTGCAAAGGATGATGAATGGCCAAGGAATCGGTATCAAAAATAATGTCCCAAAATAGTAAACCAAACAAACTCCGCCACAAGTGATTTTCGGTAAATTCTGCCTTCATGCCCCGTTCTTGGTAATAATCAATTACACCAAATTCCACTTGCCTTTTCCATGTTGCTGCAATTGTGATAGAATCTGAATTGTGTAATTGTTGCGTTACGGCTTTTTTAGACTTCTTTTTAAGTAAAACTGCCTCAATTCGATTCAGATAATCTTCCGCAAAGAATTGTTCCGTTGCATTTTGTGGTTCGGCTAAAATGAGTTCACAAAGTGCTTTTGCTTCTTCACGATTCTTTTGTTTATCCAAAATTCTTACTTGTCGTTCCCGTGAAGGTGATTCTTCGGTAAGTCTGAAAACGGTGAGCGCTTCATCTAAGGCTTTTTTCTTTTCTAAGTATAAAGCTACCCGCAACGAAAACGTTCCGTAGGTTGGAATGGCAATTTCTGATAATTCCTTTCGGTGCGTTGCCGTCCAATCCATGAACCAGTTGTAAATATCAAGTATCTCAATATCAGCTTGTTGCATTAAATAAAAGTCCTCACGGGCGAGACTCACTTTCAATTTGTCTTCCACTTCCTGACGGGTTTGGAAATACGCCACCATCTTATCCTCATCAAATTTTTCATACGACTGAAAACCTAAATCACGGGTAACAAATTCGGTCATATCACCGTGTCGAGAGCCAAAGAAAAGGAACTTGAGCATTTGGACTTCCGTTTCTTTCTGTGCCCGCACGAGCGAGTGTGGGAATCCGTGGATGTTGGCATAATCTTGGGAATTTAGGAGGTAAATCATGTCTTCCCAATTGCCAACCGCCAAGAGCCAATCCAACACTTCTTCCTTCTTCAAAGAAGCCTTTCCACGGGATTCGAGGTTGAGCATTTTGGCTAATTCAATCAATTCAGATTTACTAAAAATATCCAAAACCTCCGCTGCTTCGGTGAGGTGATTCTCGGAAAGTGGTTCCACAAAACCCTTGTCAATTAAACCATTAAGTGATTCTGGAATGTTTTCTATTTCGGCATATTTCAATTTTTCCGTTCTGAAAAAAGAGCCTGTACGGTTACAGAAACGAATAAAAAGGCATTTCTCATCCTCCGTTAGCGCCTCAAAATCGGCGAGGAATTGCTTTTCCGTTTCGTTGAGAATATGTTGATATTTCTTCTTGACGAAATCAATGAGATACTGAAAGTAAGTCAAGTAATATTTTGGCGGAAGTTCTATTTTTTCTGGGGGCATTTTCTGAGCGAATAAATATTGATGATTTACCAAATTTACTACACAATTACGAAATTTGAATGAATATATTTTTTCTGTATCTTCACACAATAAAACCGTTTACTTCTGTCTAAAACCAACTCATGCAAACCCAAACCCTCCTCCAAAATCTCCAAGAAAAAGGCATTATTTCGCCTGAACAAAGTAATGTCATTTCGGAATATGAAAAAAATAAATCCTTTTCACTTCACTACGAACTACGGACACTTTTATACTTGGGAATTACCTTGCTAACGGGTGGTTTAGGCGTGTTGATTTACCAAAATTTAGATAGTATTGGTCATGGCGTTATCGTGGCTTTAATTGCTATTACTACCTTGGCTTGCTTTGGTTTTGCCTTCTGGAAACGTGAGCCGCTTACTTGGGAAGCGGTGAAAAATCCACATCATTTCTCAGATTTTGTGCTTTTATTGGGTTGCACTTCTTTTTTGATTTTAGAAGGTTATTTGCAATTTCAGTACGATTTGTTTGGCTTAAAATATGGCTTGGTTACGTTTATTTCCGCAATTCTATTCTTTTTCTGTGCTTATTTTTTTGACCATCGAGGTGTACTTTCAATGGCAATTACGGCATTTTCTTCGTGGGTGGGCGTAAATATTGCTCCATTTACAGTGTTGGAAAAGAATGACTTTTCGGCGCCAAATTTTTTATTTATCGCTATTGTATTGGGTTTGGTTTTATCGGCTACGGGTCTGATTTCGGAATACAAAAATCTTAAAAAACATTTCTCGTTTACCTACCTTTTATTGGGCAGTAATTTGACCTTAATTGCGGCTTTGACTGGTATGTTTAGTCACGGTAATTGGTTTATTTACGCCATCATTACGTTGGCTTTATGCGTTGGATTATTTTTCTACGCTCGTAAAACGCAATCTTATATTTTCTTGTTGATGGGAACAATTTACGGATACTTTGCTTTGACATATATCCTTTTCAAATCCGCAGAAGCCGTTGATAATGGATTTGTGTATATGTTTGCGATGTATTATTTCTTACTTTCTGGTGTGGGCGTTATTGTGTTCTTGATGAAGATTAAGCATATTTTGGGTATTGGAGAAAAGGCTTAAAGAAGGCAGGAAAAATGAAGGAATGGAATAAAGGAGAAACGGAGACGGGAAAAAGGAAGGAGAGAGAAAAACACACTCTTATTTATATTTTTCATATCTCCCTTATTCCTTTACTCTTACTCAGAGCTGATAAAAAATCCGTTTTACCCGTTGGCTTACACTCGTGAGAATTTCGTAAGCAATTGTGCCAATTTTATTGGCTAACTCAATCATTGTGAGGTCGTTACCAAAAATAATTACTTCATCGCCTTCTTGTACGTGGAGTACGTCCGTGATATCCACCATCGTCATATCCATACAAACATTGCCTATCACTTTGCAACGATGCCCGTGAATTAATACTTCGCCCACGCCCCGACTGAAGCGGCGGTCGTATCCGTCAGCGTATCCAATGGCAATGGTGGCGGTTTTAGTGTCTTTTGTTAATTCTCCTTTTCGTCCGTAACCAACTGTATCTGAGGATTTTATGTTTTTAATTTGAGAAATAACCGTCTTCAAAGTCCCAACTGTCAAGAGGTTTTCTTGGTCTTCAGGCTTTGCCGCCAAACCGTATAATCCAACGCCCAAACGCACCATATCCAAACGTGCTTCGGGGAATCGGGCAATGCCTGCGGAATTTGCCAAATGCCGAGAAGGCGTATAACCAAGGGCCTCTGAAATTTGCTTGGCCATTTCGGTAAACTCTGAGACTTGATGGAGCGTAAAATTATCAAATTTGTCTTCATCCGCCGCTACCAAATGACTAAAAATGGTGGAAACCCAAAGGTTAGGATTTGATTGAACAGTTTCGATTAAGTCTGATAATTGATATTTCTCAAAACCTAAACGGTGCATTCCCGTATCTAATTTCAAATGAATTTTAGAGCTAATGTTTTGATTGTCAATATATTCTGAAAATTGTTTTAATATTCGGGGAGAATAAATTTCTGGTTCGAGCGAATAGGTAATTAATTGCTCAAAATCATTTTCAGTCGGATTCATCACCATGATGGGTAAATAAATGCCGTTTTGTCGTAAACTCACGCCTTCGTCTGTATAAGCAACGGCCAAATAATCTACGCCATGAAATTGCAATAAATTTGCCACTTCCGTACTGCCCGAACCGTACGCAAATGCCTTGACCATGACCATAATTTTGGTCTGTTGTCCCACTTTATCACGGAAATAATTGAGGTTGTGCGTAACGGCATCTAAATTGATTTCCAAGACCGTGCCATGCGTTTTTTGAACCAAACGATTCACGATGGATTCAAAGCCAAAACGTCTTGCTCCTTTCACTAAGACTACGCTTTCTTGTAGGTCTTTTAAGGTTTGACTATCCAAAAAATCAACGGTATTTCTGAAAAATTGTACGTTATTATCTTTATGTTGAAATAAATTTCTGTTACGAGTTATTACCTCGCCAATTCCGATAAATTGATACAGATTTCGTTGTTTTATCAAATGCGCAATTTGTCCGTATAATTCATTTTCTGGAATTCCAGTTTCTAATAAATCGCTCAAAATCAATACTTTACGAGTGCGTTGTTTCTGTTGGGTTAAGAAGTTTAGCGCAATCGTAAGTCCCGCCAAATCGTTATTATAAGTATCGTCAATAAGATAATTATTTCGGATTCCTTGTTTCAATTCTAAGCGCATCGACACGGGACGAATAATCTGTAAACGGGCTTGAATTTCAACGGCTTTGTATTTCAAAAACCAGAGCGTAACGATGCAATGAATCGCATTTTCGATGGAAGCATCATCGGTAAAAGGTATATCGAAAGTCTCATTTTTCTTGGGAAAATTTAGGGTTACTTTAGTGTTCTGATATTCAGTTTGCCAATCTACTTTTATGGTAGCATTTGCCATTCTCGACCAGCTAATTATCTCACAATCTACATTTTTCAAAATAAATTCGTTGTTTACAATTTTATCAATTTCCACATAATCAGCGCAATAAATTAGTTGTTTTGCATGTTGAAATAGCAATAATTTTTGCCTAATTTTCTGAAAATTATCTTCAAAAAACTCATTATGAGCATTGCCAATATTAGTAAAAATCCCGATTTGAGGTTGTACCACTTTCTGTAAATTTGCCATTTCGTCAGGGCGAGAAATACCGACTTCAAAAATGCCCAAATTATGCGTTTCGTTCATTTGCCAAACCGACAAAGGTACGCCAATTTGAGAATTATATGATTTTGGACTTTTCACAACTTTAAAACGATTGCCTAATAATTGCGAAAGCCATTCCTTCACCACCGTTTTTCCGTTGCTCCCCGTGATGGCAATTACGGGGAAATTATATTGTTCACGATGTCGTTTTGCTACTTCTTGCATTGCCAAAATACTGTCTTCGACTTGCCAGATTTTTGCTTCCTTCATCCGTCCCAATTCACGAATGAGCGTAGGAGTGAGGGCATCACGTTCGACCACAAATTCACGAATACCTTTGCGGTAAAGGTCGTCCAAAAATTGGTGTCCATCGTGGTGTAAACCCTTGATAGCAAAGAAGATAGACCGTTGTGGTGATGATAACTGACGGCTGTCGTTCAGTAAATATTGAGCGTTGGTTTGTATGGGGAGGTTTTGGAAATTCACGGGGGCTTATTGGTAATTGAGTGATTTGTGATTGAGTGATTTCACGCTGTAAATATTCATAAATCAAAAGTCGCAAATCACAATTTTTAATTATCTGGATAAAAAATATTGCTTGAATTCGGTTAATTCTTGCAATTCTACTTCAACGTATTTAGCAAATAATTTCTCGCCAACTTGGCTTTTAAGGGCTGAAATTCCAACATCAATTAGGCGTAATCCTTGTCGTGTCAGAAAGATGTTATCGTAACGTTCTCCCGATAGATTTGAAGGGCGTTTTAAGTCCCGATGGACAAATCCTTGACGATGTAATTCGTTTAATTCATCTTCAAAAACTTCAATTATCAATTTTCTTTTTTCTACTTCAAAACTCCTAAAATCTAAGGGGTACAGTCGTTCCATCACTAACATTTCCCAAGATTTTTTTTCGTCAAAATCTATTTTGATAAACTTGACAATCAAGGTGTTAATCGTATTCGCAACCTTCATTTTCTCTGCCTCCGAACCAATATCCTAACGAGTATCTCCTTCGTATATTTTGGTAACTTCTGTATCTGAAAGGGCAATGACAAGGTTATTTGCTCCGTATGAAAGTTTATGAATGTATTTGTCCATATTTAGTAATTTTTCCAAAGATAATTGTTTTGAGTATAGTAATTACACAATCATAGAATACGAAATATAGCATTCTTTACCGAATAAGAAGCAACAAATTGGGAGAATTGAAATATAAGGGCTATAACTATCATAAGTGATAATAAAACTTCTATAAAAAAAAGGACAGCATCACTCAAAGCGATGCCGTCCTTTTTTTCTATATTTTAATTAAGTTTTACTCCTACATCAAAGCAGCAACGCCAGGCAATATTTTACCTTCCATGTATTCCAACAAAGCACCTCCGCCCGTTGATACATAAGAAACACGGTCACCGTAGCCCGCATTGTTCACCGCAGCGGCAGAATCTCCCCCACCAATTAATGAAAATGCACTGTTTTCTTCCGTAGCCATAACTACTGCATCCGCAATGGCATTTGTTCCATGTGCGAAGTTTGGAAATTCAAAAACGCCCATTGGACCATTCCAAAGCACTGTTTTTGACGATTCAATAACAGTCTTGAATAATTTTGCTGATTCTGGACCAATGTCCAAACCTTCCCAACCATCAGGAATTTCCCCCGTCGCTACTACTTGACGATTCGCATCATTCGAGAATTTATCTGCACACAAATTATCAACTGGCATATAAATTTTTACCCCTTTTTCTGCTGCTTTTTTCAAAATTTCTTTCGCTAATTCTACTTTATCAGGCTCAGAAATTGATTTACCGATTTTACCACCTTCTGCCAACGTGAACGTATAAGTCATGCCACCACCGATGATAAGATTATCAACTTTATCCAATAATTTTTCAATCAATAAAATCTTGTCCGAAACTTTTGAACCACCCATAATGGCGGTGAAAGGTCTTTCAGCGTGTTCCAATATTTTTTGAGCATTTTCAATTTCGGCTTGCATGACAAAACCAGAAACTCTATCTTGAAAAAACTGACCAATAACCGCCGTAGAAGCGTGAGCTCTGTGAGCCGTTCCGAATGCATCATTTACCCAAACGTTACCTAATTTTGATAATTTTTCCGCAAATGCTACGTCTCCTTTTTCTTCTTCTTTATAAAAACGAAGATTTTCTAATAATAAAATTTCACCTGGTTGCAAAGAAGCAGCTTGGTCGATGGCCGATTGACCGATGCAATCATCCGCAAATTTTACAGTACGTCCAAACACGACTGAAAGTGGATTGACAAGGTGTTTTAACGAATATTTATCCGTCGGTCCATCTTTCGGACGACCTAAATGTGACATCAAAATTACCGAACCACCATCGTTCAATATTTTATTAATTGTCGGAATTGTCGCTTTTATTCGAGTATCGTCGGTTATTTCGAAACGTTCATTCAAAGGAACATTAAAATCTACACGAACTAAGGCACGTTTGCCGGCAAAATTGTAAGAATTGACAGTTTGCATTTTTTGTTAGTTATCAGTTATTGGTTGTTAGTTATTGGAGGATTGGTTATCTGTTATTAGTGATTGGATATTTTTGAAAAGCCAAGTTTGACTACTCCTTAATCGTTAAACAATCAATACGCTAATAACTAAATTACAAGTAACCAATAACTAAACATCAAATATACATTTTTGAAAATGATTCACGAAATAAGTCAATGAAATGAGTAGTTTTCCCTAAATTATCAATGAATAGTTATGAAAATTATTTTTATAATTATAAATATCCAAAGGCTATTCATTATAGCCTTTGGATATTTCACTTTTTCTCTTCTAAAACACTGCAATCAGGTAATTCTTTGGCATCGAAACCAGAACTTACGAAGCACTTTCCGTAAACGGATTGATAATAAATGTTGGTTTGAATGGAATCATGATTGTAGAATAATTGAGCAAATTTATGCCCTTCTTTTGATAAAGAAATTTGAATTGGATAAACGGTTTCGTTGGATGCCATCGTCCGACCTTCAAGACCACTTCTACTGTAGCCATTAGACCCCGTTGATAACTCAAAAATATCAGAAAATTCGTGATAAATTTTCCTTCTGTATTTTATTTCAACTTTTTTGATAAGGGCGGGGCCGATGCCTTTATTGGTAATATTTATTTTAAAATTTTCTTTAATTCCAGAGCCATCGCCAAAATTTGTCCCTGAGAGTTCAATGCAAGGCCAAACACCAGCGTGTTGTTGGTCGATGATGAGACGAGTTTGGATAAAATAAACCACCAATGTCATTATACCAATCAGGATTGCTGAAACTGAAAGAATGCGGTCAGTATTGAGTTTTTCTAAAATTGTGCTCATAACTATTATGCGTAAAATTGTGATTAATAATATCCACCAGCACCGCCACCGCCTGGGTCTCCACCCCCAAAACGGAAAGTATCGCCCTGTTGTGGGATTTTAGATTGAACAATTTGCGACATCAGCATGGCTTCTAAATTAAAGCCCTCAAATTCATCATCGGGTTGGTAGGTGAAGCCCATTTTTTCTGTTTTAAGGTAATGAATCAATCCACCTGCGAGGGCCATTAACAAAACTCCGCCTAATGTCAACGCAATTTCTACGGGAAGAACTGCGAAGTAAAAAAGGTAGGTAAAAATTGAGAATCCCAACGTAATGAATCCCAAAATCATAATTAAACGGTCACGGTAACGAAGTCCAAAGAGAATATAACCAATTGGAATGATGGTCGTAAAAAAATAAAACATCGGAGCAAAAGCCACTTGAGGTGAAATGGATAGATATAAATTATTGATTAACGCATTTCCTTCTCTGACAATTAGATAATTTCCACCCAAATAAAAGGTAACCAATGACAGCGTTTTGAGTATCGTTAAACAGGTTTCGTAGTAGAAATAATCCTTACGGGTTGAAAGTCTTTTTACGATAAAATACATTCCTGCCGAAACAATCATAACAATGAAAGGCAAAAAGGTTTTACCCCAAAAAGATTCTAAAGCAATCGTTACAAAAATGCCTAAGATTAGCAAATAGGTTAAAGTACAAACGACTGATTCTGCGTAACGAACGGTTGTGGCCACAAAAAGAGGAAGAAATAATATCAAAAAAAGCCAAGTGGGAGGGTTTAGTTTCTCGAAAAGGAAATAAATGGTCGTGCAAAATGCGCCTAAAGCCATGTAAATTAAGGCATTATCAACGCCTGAATGATACAGATGACGACCTTTGATGAGGTTTTCGAGGAGGAAAAAGAAAATGCCACCAATAATTAAACTCTGAATAACAGCGGCGGTATTTAGATTGTTTTCATAAATTCCAACTAAGAAAATCGACATGATACCGATGGAAAAACCAGCCGCCAAGAGGGTAAAAATAAACAGCCCAATTTTAAGGAAAACATTGGGGGCGAAATAATCGTGAGGATAGTTTTTCTCAATTTCCGAGGATTGTTCTTTATTCAAAAAGCCTTGTTTCAACCACTTTTGAGTAGTTTTTTGAATAAAGTCATTTTCTGACCAGCGTGGATTGTAGGCTTTCATAGTTGTTTCGATTTTTGATGCTTGTTGTTCGATGGTTGGAATTTAACGGTTTCGTGTTTTCCGAACATCGAAAAACTAACATCTCACATCGAATTACACTCTTTTATAAATTCCTTTTTCCACCAATTTGTATCGTCTTTCCAGTGCAGGAATTCGTTTGAATAATTTTGGAGCCAAATTTACTTTATCAATAATAATATCGGGCGAATCTTTTTCAAAATTTCTAAGAATACTAATTACATTGTCGTAATTATTAAGGTTTTCTAATTCATGTTTAGCTAAATTCCAGTTCAAATAAGGCGTTGCGGCGTAATTATTTTTGTACTCTTCCATGCCATCTCCCAATACTAAAATTCGCTTATTTTTTATTTTTCCGTCCTGATTTTTCCTTAATTTCAAGTTTTTCAATTGCACAAATCCTTCCGAACCTGTCGCATAAACAGCTTGATAATGAATCAATAAAATAGCGCCAAAAACGCCTAAAAATATCAATTCTGCCAACCATTGTTTCTTGAAAGTATTGAAGAAATTAATCGTAAAAAAAGCTAAGGCGGGGACAAAAATAATGAATTGCATGGGCGCTAAAAATGGCATTAATCCAATTGAAATTATACCTGCAACGGCCCAAAGCATCATTACTTGCTGACAGCGAACTTGGAAATAGTTGAATCCGAACGTATTTACCAAACGCAAAAACCCTAAGATTCCGAGAGCGAAGGGAATTAATAAAGTGACAAACAATGATTTAAAATCGTTGAGATTATATTGTCTGATTTGAAATACCGAAGAGATAAAGTTTCTCGAAAATGCTGAATACGTACCGTCAAGATAGAAAAATAAGGCCGTTAATAGTAAAGGAAATAAAAACCCGAAGACCGCTAACGAATATTGGCGAATGGTTGCACCACTAAAAAATACCAGTGATGCCATGGCCCACAAAATAAAAATACAAGCGGGAGGGTAAAATAAAGTAGCTAAACCAATCAAAAAACCAATTTCAAAAACCTCATCAGTTGACTGCAAACGACTAATTTGTCGCACCATTGTGCCAAACGACATCAAGACAAAAGTCGTTGACATCAATACCGGTGAAAGCGTGCAACAGTCGAATGAAATATTAAGAAAAAGTAGATAGATTAGTCCAGGTATATAATTCCTTTTCGTTAAAACGTCACTGTTATTAATCATGACATTAAAGTAAATAACCTGAAACGAAGCCACTGACAAAGCGGCTAATTGATAGACCGTTTGCGAGCGACCGAAAACCTTATCGAGTCCAGCGTAAACTAAGGCAGAAAGCGGAGCAGTGTTGTCCCAAATTTCGGAATACATTACGAATCCTTTATTGATTTGTTCGCCTACGAGCATCCACTGCAATTCTGGAATTAGTTCGGGTAAACCCACCAAATAAACAGGCACACGGATTAGTATGAGCAAAATCAACAAACTGAAAATTTGGTAAACTGCATTTACCTTAAAAAAACTAAGCATAATTTATTTCGAAGTTCGGTTTTCGATGTTTGATATTCGGTTTTCAATATTTATTATCTGACATTTTAATTTAAAAATCCAAAACAAGTATCAAACATCGAATCTCGAACATTAAGAAAATTATTTCATTTCTACAATATCAAAAATATAATCCTTCCGGGTATCATTTGGATAACAAGATTGCCAATCTGAAGTTGAGAAGGATTTTTCAAAATTCTTTCCTCCGTTCGTACAGGCAACAGTAAGGTTAAATTTTGAAGCAACGTTGTACGGATTAATGACTAAAATTGCCAATTTATTCCCTATTCGCATCGTTCTGACCAATAAATTATCCGTATTATCTTTTAATTCGTAGCCTTTCTCTTCACGATACGTTGTTTCTTCTACAAATTTATACTTAGATTTCCACAAATGAAATTCTGCTTGGGGCGTTCTCATGTCCACTGCCGATACATTTTCATTATTCGACATTTTTTTTCTGGTTCCTAATAAATTCAAAGCAAACTGAAAACCGTTGTAACAATCAGAATTTAAGTTAGGCACTGGTCGATTCCATTCGTGAAAATGTAGGCCAGAAAAAAAGACGGACATGGTTGATTTGAATGCTTGGTCACGGGTTAAATAGCCGACAAATCCGTTTTTTGCCCCCCCATCTTTTCTATTGCCATCTTTATACTGCCAACCTGTTACTCTATCACAAATCAATTTTGCTTGGATAAAACACAAATCCTTGCCAATACTGTGGAGGTATGAATAGTTTTTTTCAGCCATGCTCACAACCCTTGCCAAATAATGCTCAATATTTGCATTTCTTCCGTAAGCATTGAGTGTGCGTACGCCATCATTATACCCGTGCATGGCAGTTTCTCCGTAGTGTGAAATCTCCAGAAGAGGAGCAAAATTTTCCGAATCTGTTACTCGATAATCTACCCCATCTAAATTCTGAACGCTCGTATAAATTGGATTGATTTCACTTGGATTAACCCTGCCATTTGCATCTGGATAGCCATTTTTAGTTAAATTTCCCACCTCCGCAATAATTGGATGCACATACATTGCTTGAAATATTCCTTGCAAATTATCACAAAGCGACTTAATGAACCGTAAAGATTTTCGAGGATTTGAACCGTTTTCATAATTATTTTCCCAATCAATATCAACCAATCCAATTCGTTGTTTACCCGGTAAATAATAGTCACCAAATTCGGTAGAACGAGCAGCACTCTTTCCCATTTCAGCAATTTCAGCCTCGGTTTTTGCATCCCAATTATTCAAATCTACGCCCCCCGTTTGCAAACGTTTTTCGATGGTCAAAGCCGATGAAAAAGTGTTCATATTTACTGATTTACGGGTATTGAAATTATTTGGATAAGCTCGCCCTTTTTCGGGGTCAATGAAAAAATTCCAATCTGCCCCTTCTTTACTGTGTTCTTTCCAATCTACCGAACCCCAAATGCCTCGATTTCGCAAAGGAATCTTTTTCTGATTATACACTTTGGATAACGTAGTATGTAAAGTAACAATCCAATTGGGTAAATAAAAACCTAAATTTTTATTGAATGAAGTTGGATAAACGACATCGGCAAAAAGATTAGGCGAAAAAGTATCAAGGCCTTTTTCAACAGAAATAGTACTCAAAGTTGCGGGGAAGGTTGTCACAATTTCAGACATTCCCGCATTTTGGGTTTCAGTTTTGAAACTCGGACCTTTATCTGCTTGTTTTTCAACCGCAGGAGTGGGTTTTGTCGTTTTTTGAGCACCAGTTTTTTCATTAACACATTGAAGACAAAGGAAAATTATGGATAAAAAACTGCTCATAAACATTAATTTAAAGGTAGTTTGTAATCTAAATTTTTGATTTGATTTCATAAGAAGAGATGATTTAGACAATATTAAAATAAAATATCTTTCTTAAATATTTATTGTAGAAAGATAAAAATGAAAGGTTGTGGAAAATATTTCCGAAATTTGTGAATTAAAACGTATAAAAATAGAACAAGGTATAACTTTGAGTTACAGTAAAAGTAAAAGTATAAAGACATAAGTTGATTAAATGGCAGAAATAACGCCTTTATAGGAAATCAAAATGTGTACCTTTTACAAATGCTCATCACTTATTCTATATCATCATAATGGAATCTAAAAGACAACAACAATTCGCTAAATTGATCATGCAAGATTTAAGCGAAATTTTTCAGAAAGATATGAAAAATACCTTCGGGAACGCCTTCGTAACAATTGCGGATGTAAAAATGACTCCCGATTTATCCATTGCTCGTGTTTATTTGAGTTTTATGCTCACCAACGATAAGCAAGGGCTTTTACAAGATATTCGTGAAAAAACGAAAGTGATTAGAGGTATTTTGGGTAATAAAATCAGAAACCAAGTTAGGATTGTTCCAAATCTTGAATTTTTTATTGATGATACCGCAGAATACGCCGCTCATATTGATTCAGTTTTTGCTTCTATCGACATTCCACCGTTAAAAGAAGGAGAAGAAATAGAATTGTAGTAAGTATTGTTTCGTTAGTAGTAGGCAGTTATAGCGCATCATGAAATCTAATGCTTTAACTGTTTACTGCTCATTGCATTACCAACACAACACTGCCTACTCAGCTTTCGCTACTTCCTCTGCATACGCATAGCTCTCTTTCGAGCCAATATCTATCCAAATATCTTCAATCAAAAATGTTCTTAATTGATGGTTATTTTCGGTCAATAATTTATTGATTAATTGCCAAGCTTTGTACGGTTTATTGGCAGGAATTAACTCTAACAATTCCTTTTTAAATAGATAAATGCCACCGTTTGCCTCCATTTCTAAGATTGGTTTTTCATCAATTCGTATCACCTCTCCATTTTCAGAACTGATGAGCCCGTATGGCAAAGGTGTTTTGTAAATAAAGGTTGCGATAGTCATATCAGCATGATTTGCCAAGAAACTGAAATAAAAATCTGATAAATTTATGTTGGTAAATAAGTCGGCATTGATGACTAAAATGGTGTCATATTTGAATAAAGCTTTCTCACAAGTTCCCAAAATCCCAATGTCATCGAGCGGTGTATTTTCATGCAAAATATTAATGTTTGAATAAGAAAAATCGCTTTCCAAAAAATCAATAATTGTTTCCGCCAAATAGCAAACTGACACAGAAATGTCAATGATTTTATGTTTAAAGCATAAATCAATTATCCCTTGAATAATAGGTTTTCCATTGATTTTTAATAGTGGTTTTGGAACAGTTGAAGTTAGTGGCAAAAGCCGTGTTCCTCTACCTCCAGCCATTATTATTGCGGATATGGGTAAATTGGATGGCAAATTATTCATAAATTTAGGTTTGGTAAAAGGTGAAAATACTATTAATAACTTCGTCTATTTCATGGTTGGTAATAGAAGTTGAGCAAGGTAACATTAAGCCCAATGCAGATATTTTATGAGAGTGATTGTGCGTTGAAACATACAAATCATTCGAGAAAATTGGCAATTTATTAATCGGAATCCATAAAGGACGAATCTCTATTTTTTGATTTTGAAGATGTTTAATTAGATTTAATTTATCAGGAAAGAGCGCTACATATTGCCAATAATTGCTGATTACCTCGGGGCTAATTTGTTGAATTTTTATACCTTCAACCAACGTTAATTTCTGATTATAGCGTTGGGCAATTGCTTGTTTTTTCTGAACAAATGCGGGTAATTGTTCAACTTGCGCAACCCCCATAGCGGCTAAAATATTAACCAATCGGTAGTTATAACCCAAATCATCGTGGTAATAATCAAACGTAGATGCTTTTGCTTGGGTCGTAAGATGTTTGGCTTTTTTGGCTAAAATTTCATCATTGGTCAAAATCATGCCTCCGCCTCCCGTAGTAATTATTTTATTGCCATTGAAACTTAACGTTGCCATTTTGCCCCAATTGCCTGCGTGTTTTTGTTTGTAAAGCGAACCCAACGATTCGGCAGCATCTTCAACGATGGTTAAGTTGTATTTTTCTGAAAGAACGATTAGTTCATCCATTGCTGCCATGTTTCCTAACACATGAACGGACAAAAGTGCTTTAATTCTTCGTTTTGAAGGCTTATGATAGCAAAAACCATTTTTAATTTCACAATCGGTAGCTAAAAAATTTGTCAATAATTCTGTATCTATTTGCCAAGTATCGGGCGTAATATCCATCAAAATTGGATCAGCTTTCAAGTATTTTATAGCATTGGCAGTTGCTACAAAAGTCAAATTATTGGTTATCACTAAATCATTTTGTTCAACGCCCGCCAATAGCAAACTAATGTGCAATGCCGTGGTTCCACTACTCACCGCTACGGCATATTTTGTTTGGGTATACTCGGCAATTAATTTCTCAAATTTATCTACATACGAACCCGTCGCCGACACCCAATTGGTATCTAAACAATCTTTTATATAGAGCCATTCGTTACCAGCAAGGTTTGGAACTGAAAGTGGAATCATATTCTTGAGGTAATTTAGAGGTTTTTATATTTTGCTGAGAATGGATCGCTAATTAAACCAGATTGAATTAGCTTATGAATTTCGGCGATGCCATCAGGAACCTTTTTGGTTATTTTAAAGCCTAATTTTAACTGAATTTTATCACAATTTACTCTGTAATCACGGGGGTCTTCGTGCTTGCTCACAAAGGTTACTGTTATTTTAGGAATCACTTTTTTAATTTCATTCGTTAGCATTTCTTTGGTATAATTTTCATGGGTATCGCCTACATTGAAAACTTCATTTTTAATCAACTTTTCATCCGATTTTAATACCAAAGCTACTGCATTTGCCAAGTCATAAACGTGACAATACGGTCGCCAGAATTTTTCACCATAAATTTGTAATTCCTTGCCAACGCTCACATCCCGAGTAAATTCGTTAACCGTTAAATCAAATCTTGTACGTGGAGAAACCCCATAAACCGTTGAAAAACGAAGTATTGTTGAGCAAATTTGAGTATTAATTTGGGTTAATAAGTACTTTTCAAAGGCGACTTTTGTTTCGGCATAATGAGAAATAGGCTTCAAATCTGCCGATTCATCTAAGAATATATTGGGGTCAACCATTTTGCCATAATTACTACAGGTAGAGGTGAAAATAAATCTTTTTATACCAATTTCTTCGGCAATTTGATGAATTAGGATGGAAGCATCAACGTTCACATGAGTGGCTTCTTCGGGATATGCCTTGCAAGTTGGGTCGCTAACGATAGCGGCTAAATGGCAGACAGCATCCATGTTTTTTAGGGCTTTTCTAACATCATTTTCTTGACAAATATCGCCTTTCATGAATTCAAATTTAGGATTGGTATAAAGGTCAATTAAGGAGTCCCCTCCAAACTTTAGGTTATCAATTGTTCTAACAAAATAGCCTTCATTGAGTAAAATTCTAACTAATTGTGAGCCAATATACCCTGCTCCACCCGTCACAAGTACCGATTTTATCATAATTTTATGGGTTTAATATGGTATCAAAAGCCTTCATAATATCATCACAAATTAAATCAGGATGAAACGGAGCAACTAATAATTTTCCTTTATTACCCATTGTTTTATGTGCCAAAGTATTATTCATCATCAAGCACATTTTTTCAACTAATTCAGCTTTTTTTGTTGGATTGAAAGTATAGCCATTCTCTCCTTCTTGAATTAAATCAAAGGCACTTCCACAACGATTTGACACGATAATTGGCATACCATAAACTAAAGCTTCATTCACTAAAAAACCAAAAGGTTCGAATAGACTTGGTAGAATTGCTACATCCGCCAGCGCATATCGAGCGGGGACTTCGTGCCATTCGCAGGAAGGTAGAAAAAATATTCTTTCAATATTATTTGAAGAAACTAACGATTTTAGGTTCTCTTTTTCAGCACCATCACCACTAAGAATTAAACCCCAATTGTCGTATTTTTTTGTAACCTCAGCAAAAGCTTCCACAAGTATCGAAAGGTTTTTTATAGGAGAAAATCTGCCTGCATAAATAAAATTAAACCGGGGCAAATTATAATATTTTTTTACAGAATCTCTTTCAGAAAGGCCATCTTGATAAAGTGTAGATACTTTATCATTGGCAATACCGATATTTCTTGAGCTTAATATTTTCTCTTTTTTTACCCCTAATTTGATAATATATTCTGTTGCTTTTGTTCCCAAACATAAATATCCATCCATTCGTGGAATGACTATTTTTTTTAACATTTCTTTCCACCAAAAACGCTCTCGACTGGACTCTGTTGATTCACTATCAATAATTATTTTGATGTTTTTGAGTTTTGCATAAACAATAACTGCCCAATACGAAGCATCATAATAGCCATTTAAATAGATTAATTTTGGGTTATGAAAAGCAACCCTTTTGAGCAAGGAAATAATTTTGTGGCGGGTTAGAATATGGTCTAATTCTGTATCAAACAAAACTTCATAAGGATATTGATGCTCGTTTAAATCAGCACTTCCTAAGACACTTCGTCCATTTTCAGTGGTTGCCAAGTGAATCACACAGAAATCATACACGTTTTCTTGTTGCGAGCGTTTGTAAATACGGGAATATATATCACCTTTGTAGTGAGTCCATAATGTGTTATGGATAGCGACAATTTTCATAGTGTTTAAGGTAATAGCTATTAATGCACTAAGAAAGTGATAATTATCTGACTTTCCAATAGTTACAATGAAAATTTTGTCTTAAAATATTATTTATTTTTTAATATAATCCATGAATTTCCCATTTTACATAGCCAAAAGATATTTCTTCGCCCGTAAGAAAACATCATTCATCTCACTCATTTCCATCATCTCGATGTTGGGTGTGGGTGTGGGAACGATGGCTTTGGTGGTGGTTTTGTCGGTTTTTAATGGCTTGGAGGATTTTCAGCGAAGCCTTTACAAAAGTTTTGATGCTGATTTGAAAATTAGTCCACTCAAAGGAAAAAACTTCGATTGTCCACCCGCACTTTTGCAAAAATTAAGTAAAATTGAAGGCGTAAAAAACATCAATCAAGTGATTGAAGAGAACGTTTTAGTGCGCTATCGGGATGCGCAAATGGTCGTGAATTTGAAAGGCGTAGATGATAATTTCCTAAAACAAGAACGTTTGAAAAAAGCACTCATTGATGGCAAATTGTCGCTCAAAGAAAACGGAATTAGTCAGGCAATTGTGGGTTCGGGCGTAGCGATTACCTTGGGAATTGATGTAGATGCTTTTTTTACGCCTTTAGAAATTTGGTTTCCAAGAAATACTAAATCAAAAACGATTGATTTTACGTCTTCGGATGCTTTTAATAAAATGAGTTTGATTCCTTCGGGAGTTTTTGCCATTGAGCAACAATACGACGATAATTACATTTTTGCACCTTTGACTTTCGCTCAAAATCTGTTTGAATATAACAATGAACGAACCTCTCTGGAAGTGCAAGTGGCTGATAGTGAGGAAATTAATACTGTTCAGCAAGCGCTAAAGGAAACACTTGGGAATACTTTCAATGTTCAAAATCAGGATGAACAACACGCCAGTCTTTTACGAGCCATCAAAATTGAGAAACTATTCGTTTTTCTTACGCTCACTTTTATCATTGGCATTGCCAGTTTCAATATTTTCTTTTCACTTTCCATGTTGGCGATTGAGAAAAAAGAGGATGTAAAAACGCTTTACGCTATTGGGGCAAATACTGGAATGATTCAACGCATTTTTCTATCGGAAGGAGCCATTGTGGCATTTTCGGGCGCTATTGTGGGACTGGTGTTGGGATACGGCTTGTGTGTTCTGCAACAAACTTACGGACTAATTTCAATGGGAATTGTGGGTGCTTTGATTGATGCTTATCCTGTAAAAATGGAATTCTCAGATTTCTTTTTTACGGCATTGGTTGTAATAATTATTACGATGATTGCTTCGTATTTTCCTGCTAAAAAAGCAGCTTTTGTTAAGTAGGAGGAATGTAAAAAGGGAGAAATGGAGGCAGTTTTTTATCATTCCTCCTTTCTTCCCTTTTTCCATTTCTCCTTAAACCCTTTCTCCTATCAACTGTATTTTTCTTTAATCTGAAACAAAATCCAAAATCCAATAAATGCTCCTATCAATCCGCTGAGCCAATGTCCCATGCAAAGATTATAGATAACACTCACAAACTGAGCATAATACATATACTTCCAACCGTCCTTTTTTTGATTAAATAAACCTGGAATTGCCAAGCCTTCTAATACCACCATTACCAATAAAAAAACCATCCCAAGTCCGTACACAATACTACCTGTAAACCAAGCAAAAGGAGATAAAACAGCCGTTATTCCAACGCCTAAAATACCAAAAACAACGCCAATAATGGCTAAGAATGGGGCAATTTTAACGAATAAATCTTTGATATTTTCGGGAAAAGCGGGTAATTGTTTGGTAAAAATTGGTTCTAACTCAGCTTCGAGTAGAAGGGTATTGGTTTCCATGATTGTTGTGGGTTTATGTGAAATTAAATTTAACCGTTCAATTTGGATAAACTCCTATTCATTATCAAGGAATTAGTAAGATATTGAGTAAACGGTTTTTGTTAATGAATGTTAAACCTAATAAAGCATTCATTTTTCGACTATTTTCTGCTTAAATTCGTTTGATTATAGAACCAAACTCGAACAACAGAATTTTACCAATGAAAAATATTATCGCCCTAATTTTCTTATTTTTTATTTCCCAAAATGCTTTCTCCCAACATCGTATTGAGCTAAAAATCAAAGGATTGCGAGATTCTACGCTTTATTTGGTGCATCATTACGAAGATACTTTTCTTTCTCAGGACACCGCCAAAGTGAATACTGTTGGACTTGCCGTTTTTGAAGGAAAAAAGAAATTACCCGCTGGATTTTATGTGGTGGCTATGGGAAGAAGTAGAATTTTTGATGTAATTATCGATGACCAAAATTTTTCGATGGAAACGGATACCGCTGATTATGCCAATAATTTGAAAATTACGGGTTCGGTTGAAGCGAAATTATTTCAAGATTTTATCAGTCAAGCAAATGCAAAAGCTCAAAAATTGAGAGGAGCAAACGATGCACAAAAACGCTTGATTTACAGTGATTTAGAGCAATTTCAGAAGGATTATGTAAAAAATCATGCGGGAACTTTTACGGGAAATATTCTTCAAGCGGGGGTAGATATTGAGGTGCCACCGTTGCCGCAAAAAGCCACTTTGCAAGATACCATCAATCAATCAAATTACTATTTTAAGCACTATTGGGATAATATAAATCTGTCGGACGAGCGGATGTTGCGCACGCCTTTTGTGGGTAAAAAAATGGATGCGTATCTAAAAAATATCAGTTTTTTTGAGCCTGATACGATTATACAAATTGCCGATGCCATTATAGAAAAAACGCCTCGAAAATCTGATTTGCGCAAATATGTTGTGGGTAAATTTGCTCAAAAATTTATTGCTCCCGAAATTATGGGCCGTGAAGGCATTTATATTCACGTAGCCGAAAAATACATCATCAAAGACCCTGAATCGGGTTGGGATACGTCTTCGATTCGTCGCAATAAAGAATATGTCATGAAAATGAAACCTGTGATGATTGGTAACAAAATTTTGAACATGGATATGACCGATACTTTGGACGTTTATACACCTTTGTATGGCGTGAAGGCCAATTATACCCTCGTGATGATTTATGACCCCGAATGCCATCATTGTCAAGAAACGACCAAAAAACTGTTGGATGAATACCCAAAATTATCAGCAAAAGGCGTGAAAATTTACCTGGCTTGTGGGACAAGAGATAAGAAAAAGTGGCTCAATTTTGTGAGAGAATTCAAGACTAAACCTTTTATAAATGTCTATGATTCTTATAAAATGACCGATTTTGCGAATAATTTTAACACGACAGTTTACCCAAATTTGCTTTTCTTAGACAAGGATAAAAAGATTCTGGCCAATAAGAAATTGGATGTTGAGCAATACTTGAAAATTATTTCTGTGGAGCAAGCTAAAAAAGTTGGTAAGAAGTAATTGGAGTTTCTGTGAAGACACAGGTAATTTTATTAGGCAGTAGAAAGTAGGCAGTTATGTATTTATTGAAATATAAAATAAATACATAAATTCTGAGGAATAACGCATTATATTTGACTTGGAGGAACTTCCCGAAAGTTTTAAACTTTCGGGAAGTTGAACCATAAACTAAAATCATGAAAAAATATTCAAAAACAATCTTATCTTTTACGCTTATCGTATTGTCTTTCGAAGGTTTAAGCCAAGAAGTTAAAACCACAAAAGGTATTAACATTCTGTCGTATAACCATGTAGGTTTAGCCGTAAAAGACCTAAAAACCAGCGTGGTTTTCTATCGTGATATCATTGGATTATCCCCTTTGGATGTGCCTGATAATATGTTGGCAATACGCAGATGGTTTAGAGTTGCACCAGGGCAGGAATTACATTTATTATTAGGAAGAGAAAATCCAGTGGCGAATAATGATAAAAATGGCGCTCATTTTTCGTTATCAATTCCCACAAATTCTGCCGATGAAATTGAGGCTTTTTTGAAGGGAAAGAACATCCCGTATCATCGTCAAAAACGTTTTGATGGAGCGTATCAAATTTATGTTACCGACCCAGATGGCTACGTAATTGAATTGAATGAGCCAAAAAAATTATAAAATTGATTTTAACAAAAACGCCTCAAAATTGATATTTTGAGGCGTTTTTGTTATTTAGAGTGCGATAAGAATTTCCCTGATGGTAAGGCTGAATCATCCACCACCATCGTATCCGACCATTTGTCGTGCCAGCCAATTGAAGTCTCGCCTAAAAAACTAAGTCCATCAAAAGGAACTGTTCGAGAAAATCCACGAGTTACCAATTGATTAACGGTAGGTTTTGAGCCATCCCAAGAAACTGCTCGGGTTTTAGTGATAAATTTCCCAAAACTTTTTCCTGCAAATAGTATTTCAACCAAGCTCATATATAGCCCATAAAGCAACATTGTAATAATTTTATCTAAAATATTGGGCGTGTTTTCTAATCCCCGAAAAAATGACATCGCTGCTTGCGCATTAAATAAACTCAAAATAGCCCCAATAAAAATGGCTCCTGCGAAAACAAATACGTAAAAACCAATTAGGTCAATCAGATAATTGGCAAAGCGTTTGCCTTTTGAAGTGGGAACAAGTGCTGAACGATAGATTTCATTTTCATCCAGTAGATTTTGTGGCGATTCCATAAATAGTAGTTAAAAGTACAGATATAATTAATTTAAAATCTTCTTGCGAAATTCTTCCAAATGTGCATCGGTAAAATCTAAATGGGTAACAAATCTTACTAAATGTTTGCCAAATGTGGAAGATTTTATGCCTTTCTCATTCAATTTTTGTACGTATTCGGAAGATAAAATTTTGTCATTTACCCTGCAAATCACAATGTTCGTATCCACTGGATAAATTTCTTCAACTTCAGAAATTCCTTCCATAATCTTGCCAATTTCTCTGGCACGTCTGTGGTCTTCTTTCAACCTTTCGATGTTATTGTCCAAGGCATAAATTCCTGCGGCGGCTAAATATCCCGCTTGTCGCCAACCTCCGCCCCAACGTTTGCGAACTTTTCGGGCTTTCTTGATGAATTCCGTTGTTCCTAAAAGTACCGAACCTACGGGAATTCCTAAGCCTTTTGATAGACATACCGAGATGGAATCAAATTCTTGGCCAAATGCCAAAGGACTTTCTTGGGTTTCGACTAAGGCATTAAAAATCCTTGCACCGTCTAAGTGTAAAGCCATATTGTTGGCCTGACAAACACGTTTAATCTTCTCAATTTCTGCTAATTGATAATAGCATCCTCCGCCCTTATTGACGGTGTTTTCCAAAGAAACTAATCTCGAAACGGGATAATGTACGTTATCCGCTTGCACTGCTTCTGAAATTTGTTCAGCCGATAAACGTCCACGGTTGCCTTGCAATAAATTAACCGATGCCGATGAATTTGCCGCAATGCCCCCGCCTTCATACAAATACACGTGCGAGAGGGCATCACAAATGACTTCATCGCCCTGATTTACGTGAACATTTATCGCAATTTGATTGGTCATTGTTCCAGACGTACAAAAAAGCCCTGCTTCGTAGCCAAATATTTTAGCGGTTTTTTCTTCTAATGCTTTTACGGTAAAATCTTCCTCAAAGACATCATCGCCCACTTCTGCCGAAAACATTGCTTCCAACATCGCTGGAGAAGGTTTTGTGAAAGTATCACTTCTTAATTCTATGGTCATGGTATTATTTTTTTAATTTTGTCAATGGAGTGTAATATAAAACCCTTTCATCTCTCTTCAAAATGAAATCAAAAATAACGATTGAATACTGCCCAAAATGCCATTGGTTGATGCGTTCGGCATGGTTGGCTCAAGAATTATTAACCACCTTCGAGGATGATTTGTTGGAAGTAGGTCTTCGTCCGAGTGAAGTGGCGGGGCGTTTTCAAGTAATTTTAGACGACCAACTTATCTTTGATCGCAAGCGTGAAGGGCATTTTCCCGAAGCCAAAGAATTAAAACAGATTGTAAGAGATATTATTTGTCCAGAGCGTAGTTTGGGGCATTCGGATAGGAAATAATTACCGCTTTTTATTCACTAAATATACCCCAAAAATCACAATAAATCCACCCAAAATTTGCTCTTTTCTCAAGATTTCATTTAATAAGAAAAAGGAAATTATGGAAGTCAAAACGGGCTGGATTAATAGCGTTGGCGAGACAATGGCAGCGGGTAGAAATCCCAAAGCGTAATTAATTGAAAGCCAACCCACTAAATGGCAAATTAATCCGGCCGCCACGAAAGAAAGCCATGTTTGATTGTCAAAATTAAGCATGGGTGAATCCTGTTGCCAACAAAGTAAATAGGAGAAAAAAAGGCAAGTAATCAAAGACCAACCCATGAAATTAACCACATCAATACTTTCTCTAACTTGCTGAGTGATAAGTAAATAGCCCGCATAAAAGACTGCCGCTCCAATGGCCATTAAATGTCCCGTTCCTAAGTTTGGATTCTCTAAAAAATCACGACCTGTTACGGTAAAAACGCCAATAGTTGCCACAAAAAGTCCAAGCCAATAAATAGGAGGAAGATATTGTTTGAAGATAATTAAAGAGCCTAAACCCACAAAAATGGAAGCATTATTGGCTAATAAAGTAGAAACAGAGGCGGAGGTTTTCAAGATTGAAAGATTCCACAAAGCCATGTCGCAAGCAAAGAAAAAGCCTCCCAATATTATCCATAAAAGTGTTTTTTGAGTCGGTATTTTTATCTTTTTATAAATCCAAATGGGCAACAAGCCTAAGAAGCAAAAAAAGTAACGATAGAACCCCGAAGTAAGGGCAGGTGCATGAGCAACTTTTACAAATATTGCCGACCAAGCAATGCAAAAAACACCTAACAGTAAAAACAAATAGGCTTTTAATGGAACAGGATTAGTTTCAGATTTCAAGGAGTGGTTTGTTTTATGATGAAGAAAATTATTTCTACCTTTCTTTCGTAAATTTACTCAATTGATTAGAATTCACAACCATAATACTGGAAATGACGTTAATTACTAATAACCAATAAAAAATACCCGTCTCGAATGTCAGAAAACGAATTATTCAAATTATTAAAGCAAAAAGAATCTACCCATTTAGAATTTAAAAGTAGGTTTGAAAATCCTCATAAAGCCGCCAGAATTTTGGCCGCTTTTTCCAATACTTCGGGAGGAACATTATTGGTCGGCATTGGGGATGATAAATCTATCAAAGGCTGTTCCGAAATTGAAGAAATGACTAAAATAGTTTATGCCGCCACCGAGTTAGTCGTCCCGCCCATCGAAATTAAATATAGTTCCTATAATCACGAAGGGAAACGCAAAGTATTGATTATTAGTGTTTTAGAAAGCAAAGAGAAGCCGCACGAAGCCATTGACGAGCAAGGAAACCACATTATGTACGTTCGTGCTAATGATGAAACTACGCCCGTAACCAAAGAAATGACCAAGATTTTGGATAAAGATGATACAAAAGTAGATGAGGAATTATTGGCTCAACCAAATGTTAAATTCTTGGTAAAATATCTCCGAAAAAATAATAAAATCACTTCCAAAGAATACGCAAAATTGGTTAATATTTCTGATTATCGAGCTAATAAATTACTGCAAGGCTTGACCTATGGAGGCATTTTGTTGATGCTCGCCAAACAACAACCTACGCAGTTTGTTTTGAAAAAGTGAAAATTCGATGCGACCGTTGCTCGGTTCGGTTTTCGATGATAGATGTTCGTTAGTTAGCTGAACTTTAGAAACTATTTGCCCATAAAAATTGTCTTTATTGCAGAACTAAATATAAAAAAATATCATGAATTGGATTGCATTAACAGAATCAAATCAGCTACAAACTATCAAGGAAGAATCATTTAATCACCCTGTAATGATTTTGAAACATAGTACCACTTGTTCCATTTCAGGAACTGCCTTAAATCGTTTAGAAAGAAATTGGAAGCAAGAAAAAGTAGGGGAATTAAAGCCCTATTATTTGGATTTATTGCGATACAGACCCATTTCGGCAGAAATTGCTTCGCTTTTTAAGGTCGAACATCAATCACCACAAGTAGTGATTATTCAAAATGGCGAATGTGTGTATGATGCGTCACATTTCGATATTTCCTTTGCGGAATTGGAAACCGCTATTTAGGAGAAAGGAACATAAGAGAAACGGAGACGGGAGAAATAGAGAATTTTAAACTACTCCTTTTCTCCTGTCTTCATCGTTCCGTTTCTCCTTCACATCCATTCAAACATCAAAATTTGTTCAACATCGGGGTGTAAACTCAACGAAACTGGGCATTTATGAGCGGTGTTTTGCAATTTTATTATTTGCTCGGGTGATAATACAATATTCGACTTCATTTTCAAGTTTATTTCTAAACGTGCCACACGGCGTGGAGGAGTTTGAGTCATAATTTTGGTCACTTCTACTTCCGAACCCGTTAAATCAATTTCATCTCGTTGCGCCACAATTGCCATCGTTGTTAGCATACAAGTACCCGTTGCGGTGGCGAGTAAATCGGTTGGAGAAAAGGCTTCACCCTTGCCCATATTATCGGTTGGCGCATCTGTAATTAATTTGTTTCCAGATTGCAAATGGATTGAATCAGTGCGGAGATCGCCCAAATATGTGGTTTTTACGGTTGGCATGGGTTTAATTTTATATTGTTTATTGATTTTTGATTCTAAATTTTACTTAAATTTAGGGGAAACGTTTTGAAAATTGTCTTTTATAAACATTTAATCTCCAAATCGGAGTCAAATACATCGTGAAAAAGCTACTAAATTTATCAATTATTGCCTTTTTTTCATTCTTAATAAGCAATGCTGTGGTTGCTCAACGTAGAAATATCACTAATCAAAATACCCTTAAAGAGAGCGTAGATGAAGAAAATTTTAGGTCGATTCTTTCTTTTGGACTTACTACAAATACGAATTCAGGGCTATTGGGAGGCATAGTAGCACGTAAAGAAATTCTTATCAATAACAAGGCCTTTCACAAACAATTCCATTATATAAATTTTGAAATTGTAACCGTAAACCACTACCGTGAATCTACTTCAACCGTAGGTGGAAACGGAAGTGGATACGTGTATGGTAAACAAAACTACTTATTTGCCATCCGCCCACAATATGGTCGTGAATTTAATTTATTCCGTAAATCATCAGAAGGTGGCGTGAATGTAAATGGAATTATAGCGGGGGGACCGACCATTGGTTTACTAAAACCTTATTATGTGCAAGTATATTATGGAAGAGGGGCAATACGGGACGAAATTTTCGACCCCAAAAAGCATACACCCACCAATATTGCGGGAAGTGGTGGTTTTTTTGAAGGTTTAGGGGAATCAACGGTTGTACCTGGCATAAATTTAAAAGCAGCCTTAAATTTTGAATTAGATGCTTTTCGACAATCAAATATTAGTTTAGAAATTGGATTTTTAGCGGAGGCTTACACCAAGAAAGTAAACATCATGGCTTTATCCGAAAATAGAAATCTGTTTACTTCTGGATATGTAACGATATTTTTTGGGGGAAAGAAATAGAAAATAAGTTGTCATAAAAAAGGCTCAAAACTAAAGCAGTTTTGAGCCTTTTTCGTTATCTTATCTCTTATCTCGATACGCCCGAAACGTTCCCCAAAAGCGATTAAACATCGCTTCTTTATCAATTTTAGTGTACACATTCACTTTATGTTGATGATTTTCGGGAGGCGTTTTTACTGATTTGACTTTTGCCATATCGGGTGATAAATAGGCTTCAACGGCCGCTAAATCCCAAATGATTCGAGTTTTATCGTCGGGATTTGATTCTATCCATCGTTGTTTTATTAGTTTTTCGATGGGATATTTAGAGTCTAATTTGGCGTAAGTATCTTCTCGGTCGAAGGTCAAAACTTTGCAAGTTTCAACGGGCATAATATACCATTCAATATCCTGATTATTGAACAAATAATTGACCGCATTCAAATCTCCCCGAACATTAAATTCATCTTTATTCCATATTTTTCCCTTCGCATCGTATTTTCCACCCATACAAAATAGTCGCATTTTCTTGGCAATACTTGGTTCAATGGCTATCGCAGAGGCAATGTTTGTGGCAGCGCCAATAAATATTACGTCCAAGCGTTCACCATCTGGAAGAGATTGTACCACTTCAATCAATTTTTTGGTCATATCCGAAGGTCTGGGCGTATATTCTCCCCAAGAGCGCCCCATTTGTCGGTCGGCTCCCATCGGATGAGGAATATTCATCATTTTGAAAGCACCTAATAATTTTTCATTCTCTTCTTGACTGATTTTTACGGTATTAATTCCCTTCGTTGGATACTGATTCCAATGATCAAAAACCACTAAATCGGCATTGTTGAAATGTGCAGAACTCACACCCACAATGTCGTACTTATCAGCCTCAACCAATAGGCGAGTTAGAGCAAAAATATCATCCATTTCATTACCCATATCCGTATCAAGCCATACTTTTTGTTTTTGGGAAAAAGTATTGAATAAAATAGAAAATGAAAGGATTGTTATGGTTAATGTTTTGATAATCATTGGGTTGTAAATTATGGAGAAAATTATACTAAATATTTTTTAAAGAAATCAATCGTTCTTTGCCACGCTAATTTTGCGGCAGCTTCATTGTAACGTGCCGCCGAAGTATCATTATGAAAAGCATGATTTACGCCTTCATACATATACAATTCGTATGGTTTTCCATTTGTTTTCAAGGCTTCTTCGTAATCTTTAGCGCCTGCATTTACCCTTTCGTCAAGACTTGCGTAATGCAATTGTACGGCAGATTTTATTTTTGGAACATCAGCAACAGCAGGTTGGCGACCATAAAAAGCAACGGCTGCTTTGAGGTTTGGAACTTCAACGGCCAAACTATTGGCCATTCCGCCACCCCAACAAAAACCAACGCAACCGATTTTTCCGTTTGAGTCTTTTCGGGTGGGTAAATAATCAAAAACTTTAATGAAATTCGCTAAATTATCTTCCGCTTTTAGTTTGGCAAAAGCCGTTCTCGCTTCATCTTCATTGGCGGGAACGGGACTCACAACCGACAAGGCATTTGGGACAATTGCCAAAAAACCAGCCTGAGCCGCACGGCGAGCCACGTCTTCAATGTGGGGAGTTAATCCTCGGTTTTCGTGAATAACAATAACCGTAGGATATGCCTTCATTTCTTTGGGGCGAGCAACGTACGCTTTCATATCTCCATTAATACCTTTGTAAGTCACATATTCTGTAAATAATTCATTATCAGAAACTTGTGCGATGGCGTAATTGCTTTCGAGCGAGGGTAAAATCGTTAAAGCAGCTGTCATTCCACCCGTGAGTAGGCTTAATCTTTTCAGAAACTCACCCCTCGAAAGTGGCTTGTGCGTGTATTCGTCGTACAGATTTATTATTTCTTGTTTCATGGGCTTTATTTGTTTTTGATTGTCACTCAAATATAGACTAATTTAGAATTTCAAAATCAAAACTGTAAAAATATACGTTGAATTTACCTTAAATTTAAAACTGCGAAATTACCGTTTTGTATTTTATCTCGTTAAACGATAAATCAAAAGTGCTGTTCGTTGAATTAATTTCGGAAATTCTTTGATATTCATGGTTTCGCCAGGTGCATGAGCGCCTCTGCCAGAAGCACCCAAACCGTCTAAACAAGCAACATATTTAGCGATGTAAGAAATATCTCCCGCTCCTCTTGAACCCGGGTCACCAGCTTTTACTTCGCCAAAACCTAAATCTAAACTCACTTGATTGAGTGTAGCCAATATTTTTTCGTTTTCAGGGGTAGGTTCCATAGCAGGAATTCCATCTTGAAAAATGATTTCTGCTTTCGTTTTGTTTAAATTTTGAGCAACGATTTCTTTCATTTTTATGCGGGCATTTTCCTTCTGAATTTCAGTTAAAAATCTTAAATCGCCCGTAACGGTTACTCTGGGCGAAATGATATTGTCTTTTCCGATAGCTTCTTTATTATCGTTAATTTCAGAACCTCCCACAATCAATCCTGGGTTAAAAGTTAGGTATTTTTCTTGACTTAGCTTTTCCCTAAAATCATTCAAAATTCTGGCCGCTTCGTAGATTGCTCCGAACCCTGCTTGCTGACTAAAAATGGTGGATGAATGGCCCATAACGCCCTTTACGTTCAACTTCCAACCACTCGAACCCCGTCTTGCCGTAGCGACTGTATTTAGGCCAATGGCGGTTTCAAAGGCCAAAGCAATTTCAGTTTTTTGGGCTCGTTCAATGAAGTCTTTTCGGCTAACACTGGTGGGTTTTCCAGAACTTTCTTCGTCACCCGTAAAATAGATTGTTAGATTTGTATTATCCAGTAATTCGTTGTCTTTCAGAGATTTAAGGGCAGCGAGCAGCACCATGTCTCCTCCTTTCATGTCATTTACGCCTTGTCCCGTAACGGTGGAATCGTTTAGATATGTATAAGGGGTAAAAGACATAGCTTTTTCAAAAACGGTGTCCAAATGACCAATCAAAAACAGTTTTTTGCCTTTGGTACCTTTGCGTTCAGCCACCAAATGTCCCGCCCGATTGAGTGAATCAGGCAAAGAAATCCATTCAGTTTTGAAGCCTAAATCCTCAAATTCTTTGCTAAAAATAGCGCCAACTTCCCGAACGCCTTCTTTGTTGAGCGTACCACTGTTGATATTAACCACTTTTTTCAAAAGTGCCTCGGTTTGCGGCATTTGCGCATTGATTTGCGCAATAATTTTTTGTTCAATGGGACTCAGTTTCTGAGCGAAACTCACAGAAGAAATGAACAAAAATGGCAAAAATAGTTGAAATATTTTTTTCATGGTAATTTGTTTAATTACAGAAAGTTGATAAGTGATTTCTTAAATTACAACATTATTACGAAATGAACAAATACGGGTAAGATTCCTTCAATATACTCAAAATACCTTTACCACCGTCCTCAACTGATTATACCCAGAAAATACACCATAACCGCCTTTGATATTCGTGAAAATCTGGACGGGTTCTGTGAAAGGAACACCATTGACACTATTTTGCTCAATCACAGAAGAAAAATATTGATAGCCATTCAAATCATAATTAGCAAGAATGATTAGGTAATTAGGATTGCCGTTTCCACAAAAAACATTGGTATTAAATGTAAAACTAAATTGTTCGCCATCTCTATTTTTATCACGAAAATAAAATGGTGCGGAAGAATTACATCCTTTCTGCACGGTCTCAAACGTACCAGTAATCGCATAATAATTTTGCTCATTAGCAAAGTCAGTCCATTTTATGGATATTTCTTTTGTATCAGTATTGTTTTTTTGAACATCCACCGAAAGCTTTCTATTATCTACTGTATTTGGGATTGTACATTCACCCGAAACCAATCTTCTATCTGGTGTGCTGATTTTCAAAAAGTAGCTTTTACCAGTTTTTACCAATAATTGATTAGCAGAAATCCGATAATAGCCGTCTTTATCGTAAGACAAGGAAATTGTTTTTGTGCCATCACTCATCGAGACAACAGCATTTGAAACATAACTAACTCCTTTGGTAACTTGCCCATAAATGGCACTGGAATTACTGACACGTACTGATAAAACGGTATCTTGTGGTGAAATATAGGATTCTACCACCAACTTGTTTTCATTTGGAATATCAACTTGCGTAAGTTCTGATTGACAGGCACTTATGCTAAATATGAAGGCTAATAATACAGGTAATTTTTGCATAATTTTAAAATTTTACTCGATAACTAATTGATGGAATAAAGGGAAATAAAGCCACTTTTTGTAAAGAATTTGTCGTTGTTCCTTGAATGTCTGTGGTGGTTTTTGTTTCATAATAAAAGGGATTGTAGTGATTATAGACGTTATAAATTCCGATGTCCACGAAACGCTCCCGCCTTTTAGTTTTTTTATGAAACTGCACATTTACATCCAGACGATGATAGGCTTCGGATCTAAAATTGTTCTGATTGCCCAAGCCTACAACGTTATAAGAGTTCTTACGGTCGGAAAGTAAAATCGTAGGCAAATTGGCTTGAAATACAGAAACGGGCAAGGTAAAAAGATTGCCAGAGGCATAAACCCATGTACCCGAAAGCCTGATTTTTGGCGTTAATTCATAGATTCCGACTACGGAGGCATCATGTCGGCGGTCGTATTTGGCATAAAATTTTTCTCCAAAATTGAGTTCATCAAATTGGTGTTGTGTCCAAGAAAGCGTATAGCCAATCCAACCGGTGAGTCTGCCCACCTTTTTCTGAAAAAATAGCTCTGCTCCATACGCCCAGCCTTGTCCAGAGATGTCCTTATCGTCCCAGTTTGGATTCTTTTGATTTTCTTCAATCAAACCCATCGGACCATCAATCCAAATTGTATTCGTAGAAGATTTATAGGCGATAATGTTGTCCATTTTTTTGTAATATCCTTCTAATGAGATACTTATATTTGATTCTGGAATGTCTTTTGCTAAACCCAAAGCCACTTGTTCAGAGCGTTGCGGGGGTAATTTTGCCGTAGCTGGCACCCATAAATCAGTAGGTAGCCCTGCCCCAGAACTACTCAGCAGGTGAATATATTGATTCATCAAAGCATAAGAAATTTTGATAGCCCAATGCTTTGGTAAAGTATAAGCTATCGAAATTCTGGGTTCTGGATTGAGATAAGTTTTATCGCTAACTTTGAAAAATGTTCCTCTAAATCCAAGATTCATACGCAGGTTTTCAGTAATTTTCATCTGGTCTTCGGCATAAATTCCAGCCTCAGTCGTAAGGATTTCTTGGGTTTGATTGTTATTGATATTTTTAATACTATTTATTTCAACCAAAGAACTTGGTCTGAAACGATGTGCCGTTGTTAATATGCCAAATTTGAATGTATGCTGTGGATTTGGTAGCCAATCTATATCCATTTTTACCCCCAAATCATCAATAGCAGACCCATAACTCAAATCGTAGATTTGGTTGTTAGTACCTGTTTGAGTATCATAAACTTTGTATTGATAATCACTAAAAATTAGGGAAGTATTCAAAAAGATTTTCTCAGAAAATAAGTGATTCCAACGAAACGTAGCCGTGGCATTTCGCCAATTTAAACCCCTCTTGTCAGACTTGGCACTTTCATCTAAAGATCCATCATCTTTTCCAAAATACCCACTGATGTACAATTTATTGGTTCGTCCTAAATCAAAATTTGCCTTGGCGTTGAAGTCATAGAAATAAAAGGTCGCAAGCCCTCCAAGCGCATTGGGCTTATAAAATAAATCAAAATAAGTACGCCTTCCCGATACCAAAAATGATGATTTGCCTTTCTGAATAGGGCCTTCCAAAGTTGCTTTTGCAGATACCAAACCCAAGGAAGCATCTCCGTGCAAGGCTTCCTTATTTCCTTCCTTCATTTGCATCTCAATCACTGATGATAGACGCCCACCAAAACGGGCAGGAAATCCGCCTTTAGTGAGTTCTACATTTTTGAGAGCATCGCCATTAAACAAAGAGAAAAATCCGAATAAATGAAAGGCATTATAAACCGGGGCATCGTCCAAAATAATCAAGTTTTGGTCGGGTCCGCCCCCACGTACATATAAGCCCGAACTTCCCTCCGAACCTTTATGTACTCCTGGCATGAGTTGCAAAACTTTGAGCATATCCTTTTCTCCCAAGAGGGCTGGCACGTCTTGCATTTGCGTAATTGGCGTGTTCAAAACGCTCATTTGCAGGTTTTCTGAAATCAATTTTTGATCCTCACTTTTTACAACAATTTCATTTAAAACCGTACTTTGATTTTGTAAATAAATATCTTTTTGTATATTTTTTGAAAAATCAAACTCTTGATTATCAATTTGATAGCCAATAAAAGAGTATAAACACTTTAACTTTTCAGAAGAAGGAAGCGTGATGGAATAAAAGCCATAATTATTCGTAGAAGTACCCGTTTTTAGTTCGGGGAAATAGACCGTAACTCCTGTCAATAATTCGTCACTCCCTTGTTCACGGACATAACCACTTAGGGTAAATTTTTGAGTTGAAAGATTTGATTCTTCTTTGATTTGAATGTTTTTACGAGCGTTTTCTTCGGGAATAACGGTGTAAGTATTCTCTGAAATTTTCTTAAAAGTTAGCCCCGTATTTTTAAGAATTTTTGCGAGAATTTGCTCAATATTTCCAGAAAAATCTGTGATTTTATTGACTTGTTTATTACCCAATTTTTGTTGGTCAATCGCAAAAGAAATGCCTCTTTTTTGGTTCAAAATCTGTAAGGCTTCGCTCAAATTTTGTTTGCTATTTTGAGCAAATCCATTGAAAATCAAACAAGTAAAAAATATAATATGTAAGAGATTCGTCCATCTGCGAATCGTTTTATGATTTGGAAAAGTGTGCATACTTTTAATTGTTTAGATTTTATTACTACAAAATAATCTTTCTCCGTGGTGTCAGATTTGAGAATCTGACACCACACTTCTCTACATTTTACTCCAAAATTACCCTCCCATTTTCGACCTTTTTTTTCAATCCAAAAGTCGTTACCAAAGCATCAAGCACCACATTAATATCTTGAGAAGGAAGGACGGCAGTGCATTGTTTTTGGGCTAATTTTGGACTCAATTCAATATCCAATCCGTATAAATCTTCCAAACGTTCAACTACATCTTTCAGTAATATAGCCTTGAAAACCAATTGATTACGAATCCAAGCGTTATAATCTTGGGCCGTAACAACTGATTTTTTTAATCCCTTATCTGACCACGTGATGAGGTCGTTGGGCTTCATGATTTCATCAGAAAATCCGTTGGTTTTTACCTGTACTTTCCCTTCTTCCAACATCACATTATTGGTAGAAGCTCGGGCGATGACATTAAAAGTCGTTCCTAAAACTTTGATATTTAGCTTGTTGGTATGAACCTCAAAACTATTTTTCTGAACCTTCTTTTTTACTTTAAAATACCCCTCGCCTTTCAACCAAACTTCTCTCGGTGAACCCTCCTCCCAAGCGAAATTTATCGTCAATTGGCTATTTGAGTTAAGTACAACCTCAGAGCTATCGGGTAAAAAAATGGTCTTAGTTTCACTGAAATTAGTAGCGTAAGTGATAGGCGTTTGCAGCGTATTTTTCCAGAAATAAAAAGCCAATCCACTCACCAAAACAACCGCAGCCGCCACTGCTACCCGTAGCCACGTAGAATACCAAGGTTTTTTAAGCGAAATAATTCGTTCGTTTTGGAGGCGAGTCCAGCGTTTAGAGATTTCTTCTTCGGAAATCGTATCGTGATTTACTTGCGTATGAAGCAATACCAAGCGGGCTTTGGCTAAGGTATTTTTCTCGCTTGGATAGTTGTCCATGTAGCGAGTGAAGAAAGTTTCGTCCTCTGTTGTAGGATTCAGAACCCAACGTTTGAATTGTTCGTTCGAGAGCCAATATTCAAGATTTTTCTGTTCCATGATGCTTGTCAAAATGAGCGTTCATGGAATACAGTCAGTAACCTTTATTTTAAACCCTTTCCTTTTGAAAAATTTTTAAAAATAATTTGTATTGGAAAAATAAGTGAGTATATTTTTTGGGATAATGGGCTGATATTGAGGGATTTTTCGAGATTTTTAAGAGCCTTTTGGAGAAAATTAATTACCGACTGATAGTTTACACCCATCACCTCTGCTATCTGTTGATTGCTAAGTTCTTGGTAAAATTTGAGATTAACAGCTTCACGCTGACGAGGAGGCAAACCCGCCAGAGCCTGATTGATTATGTATATCTGATTTTCAGACAATTCCCGAAGAATTAGGACTTCTTCAATAGATATTTCAACGTTAGTTTCAATATCTATTTTTGGGGTGAGTGTATCAAAACGAGTAATAAATTTCAACTCTTTGAACATTGTATTTTTGAGACTTACCATCAAATACGGAAGAATAGCATCGACAGGTTTGAGGGTTTTTCGGTAGCGGTGCAGATTCAAAAACATTTCCTGAATGGCATCTTCTACCAAATCTTCCTTATGAATTATGGAACGTCCATAACGAAAGAGAGAATTGTAAAAAAGCCGATAAATTTCCTCAAAAGCCTGTTCATCATCAGCTTTAAAGGCACTCCAAAGATCAGTTTCAGTTGATAGGCTCATAGAATTGGGCAATATTTTTCGGATGATTATGGATTAAATTGTTGCTGTATTTTAATCAAGATTCAGTCAAATTACAATAATTTATCAAAACTAATTCTTTTTTCAATTTTCTACATAACTTTAAACAAACATCAACCCAAACTAATCATGAAAAAACAATACTTCTTCCTCATTTTCCTTCTCATTTCCGTAAAATCTTTCGCTCAATTTACCATAGACCAAGTTTTATCCGCCCCATTTCCCACTGAACTTAAAGCATCGCCAACTGGTAATAAAGTGGCTTGGGTGTTCAATCAGCAAGGTTCTCGCAATATTTTTGTGGCAGAATCGCCTGATTTTAAACCTCTTAAAATCACTAATTATGAAGGCGATAATGGACAAGAAATCAATAGTTTGACCTTTGCGCCCGATGGTAATTCTATCGTTTTTATCCGAGGAGGAGCCAATAATGCGGCGGGTGAAATCCCCAATCCCATTCAACTGCAAGAAGGGGTAGAAAGGGCTATTTTTATCGTCGGAACGGATGGTAAAAATCTTAGAAAGATAGTCAATGGAACGTATCCAAAAATCTCTCCCCAAGGCGAAACTTTGGCGTATTTGTCTGGTGGTCAGATTTTTACGGTAAGATTGGATAGTGCAAAAGCAACGGGAAGGAAATTGTTTCAATCTCGTGGAAGCCAAAATTCAATCCGTTGGTCGCCCGATGGTTTGCAAATCGCTTTCATCAGTAGTCGGGGCGACCATAGTTTTGTGGGAGTTTGTGAAGTCGCTTCCAAAACAATTAAGTTTTTGGATATGAGCGTTGATGGCGATATAGACCCCGTTTGGTCGCCCGATGGAAAATCGTTAGCTTTTATCCGAAAACCATTCGCCAAAGATGCGTTAATATTTGGACCAGAACGTGAAAGTAATCCGTGGTCAATCCGAATTGTAGATATTCAAACGGGCAAAAGTCGTGAAGTCTGGAAAGCAAAAATTGGTCGTGGAAGTGCATTTTTTGAAAATGGATTAGTATCCGAAAATCGCTTATTTTGGACGGCTGAAAACTACTTGATTTTTGGCTACGAAGGCGATGGATGGCATCATCTTTATAGTATTTCTGCGGATGGTGGTGAACCAAAATTATTGACTCCCAACGATGGAGAAGTGGAATGTGCTACCCTTTCTGCCGATAAGAAATCTATTATTTATAACGCAAATATTGGTGATATAGACCGCCGACATCTTTGGCAAGTTTCGCCGACTGGCACAAGTCCAAAACAAATTACATCTGGTGCGGGAATTGAATGGTCGCCTGTGCAACTGCCTAATGAACAAGTACTTTGCTTACATTCGGATGTGCGTACGCCCGCTCGCCCTTGCCTTATACAAGCCGATGGAAAGATGAAGGATTTTACTTCGGAAATGATTTATCCTGATTTTCCTTCCACACAATTGGTTCAACCACAGGCGGTTATGATTACAGCGAAAGATGGAATGAAAATTTCTGCTCAATTATTTTTACCTAAAAATCATAAGGCTGGCGACAAACATCCTGCGGCAATTTTCTTTCACGGAGGTTCTCGAAGACAAATGTTATTGGGCTTTAATTACAGCGATTATTACCACAAAGCCTACGCCATGAATCAATATTTAGCGAGTCAAGGCTACGTGGTTTTGGCGGTAAATTATCGTTCGGGGATTGGCTACGGTATGGAATTTAGAGAAGCTTTAAATTATGGTGCAACGGGAGCCAGTGAGTATAACGATGTAGTAGGAGCGGGGCTATTTCTCAAAAATAGTCCAGAAGTTGATGGTTCAAAAATTGGACTCTGGGGAGGTTCTTACGGTGGATATTTAACGGCTTTGGGATTAGCGCAAAACTCAGATTTATTTGCGGCGGGCATTGATATCCACGGCGTACATGACTGGAATACAACCACCAAAAATTTCATTCCTTCCTACGATGCTAACAAACGAAGTGAATGGGCAAAAACTGCCTATGAATCTTCTCCGATGTTTTTCGTAAATACTTGGAAATCACCCGTTTTATTAATTCATGGCGACGATGACCGCAATGTTCCTTTCAACCAAACGGTTGTGATGGCAGAGGCTTTACGAAAAAACAATGTCTATTTCGAGCAATTAATTTTCCCTGATGAAGTGCATAGTTTTCTATTGCATAAAAATTGGTTAAGTGCTTATAAAGCCTCTGCTGAATTTTTTGACAAGTTTCTGAAGAAAAAATAAGTATTTTAATACAAATGATTGGCTTTAGTTATCAGAAATACAAAAATTAAAACCGTAAACATGAAAAACAAACTTATATTATTATTTCTCTGCTGTTGTTTTGCGGGATTTTCACAAACAAAATCCCTTAAAAATTCTCCTCAATTGGTAGAAGGCTCACCAGAAAGTGTGGGGATGTCGAGTGAACGAATTGCCCGAATGGACAATATTTTCCAAAATTCGGTCAATAATAAAGAAGTACCAGGCGTGGCGGCTATCGTAATTCGTAACGGTAAAATTATTTACTATAAATCGTTCGGAATGGCTGATAATCAAAGCAATAAAGCGTTAAAGAAAGACGATATTTTTAGAATTGCGTCCATGAGTAAAGCCATTACTTCCACAGCGGTAATGATGCTTTGGGAAGAAGGAAAGTTTCAATTAGATGACCCAATTTCAAAATATATTCCTGAATTTAAGAACCCGACTTTGGTGAAATCTTTTACTTTCAGAGATAGTAGTTATACCACCGAACCCGCCAATAGAGAAATCACCATTCGCCATCTGCTCAGCCATACTTCGGGCTTAGGATATGGGGAAATTGACGGCGACGAGCGTTTTAAAGCCATGTATAAAAAAGCGGGTATTACCGATTTATTTACCACCGAATCCATAAAAATTGGTGAAAGTGTTAGAAAATTGGCAAAACTTCCGCTTCATCATAATCCTGGTGAGAAATATACGTATTCAGAAGGATTAGACGTTTTGGGCTATTTTATTGAAGTAGTTTCGGGTATGCCTTTCGATGAATTTTTGCGCAAAAGAATATTCGAACCTTTGAATATGGCAGATACCTTTTTTTATTTACCTGAAAATAAAGCCGCTCGTTTGGTTTCAATTCAACGTCCTAATAAAGATGGACAATGGGAGAAATTTCCAACCACTTTTTACGACCCAGAATACCCCATTAAAGGCGCAAAAACTTTCTTTTCGGGCGGGGCAGGACTTTCGAGTACGGCAAAAGATTACGCAACTTTCTTGCAAATGTATTTGAACCAAGGAGAATTAGGCGGTAAAAGATTTTTGAGTCGTACTACGATTGATGCCATTCTTTCAAACCAAACGGAAACTCTTTTTGGGGGAGAAAAAGGCGACAGTTTCTTTGGATTAGCGTACAGTGTTTTACGGGCAAACGGAGAAGACAAAGGTGGAATTGGTAGCGAAGGAACGTTTACGTGGGGAGGATATTTTAACACCAATTATTTTGCCGATCCCAAAGAAAAAATCATTGGTGTAATCATGAAGCAAACCCAACAAACGAAGGGAGATAATTTGAATAATTTATTTAGACAAATAATTTATCAATCTTTAGATGATTGAATAATAAAGGTCCTTCAAATCAATTTGAAGGACTTTTATTATGAGGTACGCAAATTTTTGTACCCTAAGTTTAAAAACGAAAAACCCTTCATACGCCATGTATGAAGGGTTTTTTCAATTTTAGAGCCTTCTATCGGGATCGAACCAATGACCTACTGATTACAAGTCAGTTGCTCTA
>NZ_CBABQS010000015.1:0-75224 GCF_964672035.1 Arcicella sp. | reverse complement strand
TTACAATGCTCGCCTGCTTTGTTGTACATTTCCGCCATAAATTTACCTTTGGAATGATCTTCACCCGGCATAGAAGGGGCAATTACGTATTTCTGACCTACCTTCTTCGCATCATCCGCTAACTTTTTGAACGCATCCGACAATTGACCATTTGTGTAATCTTTACTCGTAATCATTGCGTGAGCTGAAGGCATCGTTAAACCATTTTCAGCTAAAACTTTAGCGAATTGGTCAGTCGGCAAACCGAAGAATTTTCCGTCAGAATAGCCAAAACCTTCCACTTGTTTGTAGCCCATTTTTGCTACTTTAGCGAGTGTTCCAGCGGCATCTTTACCCATATCATCCTTCACAGACCATAATTGCACACCGATGTTACGAACAGAGGGTTTCTTTGAACCAGCAAATAATTCACTATTTAATAATGTAAAGCCAGCGGCAGCTAAGGCACCAGTTTTAAGGAAGTCTCTACGAGATTGTTGTTCAAATGACATTGTTTTGATTGGTTATTTATAAGAATGAGATCATGCGAAATTTTATACAACGGTAGCCATTTCTTTCCTATTTTTCACTATGTCAATGGCCGTAAAAATGGCTTGCAACATGGATGTTGCCGAAGCAGTATTTTTTCCTGCAATATCATACGCCGTTCCGTGGTCGGGTGAAGTACGAACTGCCGAAAGTCCTGCGGTATAATTGACACCCATTTCAAACGAAATATATTTAAAAGGAATCAACCCTTGGTCGTGATACATCGCTAAAACGGCATCGTAATGTTTAAATTGTGCCGCTCCAAAAAAGCCATCCGCAGGAAATGGGCCGAAAACCAAATTCCCTTTTTTCTTGAATTGTTCCAATACTGGCGTAATCGTAGTTTTTTCTTCATCGCCCAACAATCCATCTTCGCCAGCGTGTGGATTTAGTCCCAAAACGGCAATTTTGGGCTTTTGAATACCAAAATCATTTTTCAAAGAGGCAAACATCAATGCCAATTTCTGACTTATTTTATCCTGATTTATGGCTCCACGAACCCGTCCAAGCGGAATATGGCCCGTCACTACGCCTACTCGCAACACATCCGAAACCAAAAACATCAATGATTCTTTGGCTTCAAAAGCTTCAGTAAAATATTCGGTATGACCAGGAAATTTAAAGGTTTCTGATTGAATATTATGCTTATTAATTGGGGCAGTTACGACGGCATGAATCGCACCTGATTTCAAATCTTCGGTTGCTATTTGTAAACAAGCCAATGCACCCGCACCCGCCTCTTGAGTTACTTTTCCTGGCGTAACTTCTGTGGCTTTATCATCAAAACATGAAATTAAATTGGTAAGTTTATGATTGACTTGCTGAATGGACTGAATGTTATTTAAAGTCCAATCTTTCAAATCTAAGGCTTTACGATAAAACCCAAAAACTCGTTGAGAGCCGTAAATTACAGGTGTACAAATTTCTAAAATACGTTTATTCATGAGGGCTTTTAATATTACTTCGGGTCCGATTCCGTTATAATCGCCAAGGGTGATGCCTATGATTGGTTTTTGTTGTTCCACGTTTTGTTTAGTTAATTAAGGACTGGTAATTGGGGATTAAGAATTTGTAATTCAAGGCAAAAGGAGTTGAAATCAATTTATTTCCTAATTTTCAATCCCCAATTACCTAATCCCTAATCTCCGAACATTCATGCAATTTCATAAATAATGCTGAAACAAAAAAGGTTTGATAAAATCTATACAAAATTTACAACCCTACAAAAATAGTAACTAACCAAAATAAAATTGTAATTTTCCAATAACGCCAAATTTTATTAATGCCTTTGTAAAAATTACCCAATTTATTTTTGAATTTTACATGATTTATATACTTTTTATTCCAAATACATAACCTCCTGTTATTCTCATCATTATTTAAGCAAATACTGATTAATAATAACTGACAACTGTTAATAAAAATGGCTCAATCTTACGTCCAAAAAATCAATAGTATTCTCATCGCCAACCGTGGCGAAATCGCTATTCGTATCATGCGTGCGGCTTCCGAATTGGGGATTCGCACCGTAGCGGTTTATACCTTTGAAGATCGTTATTCTCTCCACCGTTATAAAGCCGATGAAGCTTACCAAATCGGTAAAGATGATGAGCCTTTAAAACCCTATTTAGACATTGAGGGGCTCATCAAACTTTGTAAAGAAAAGAAAATTGACGCTATTCACCCCGGTTATGGTTTCCTTTCTGAAAACGTTGGGTTAGTTCGACGTTGTCGTGAGGAAGGCATCAAATTTATTGGACCTTCGCCTGAATCAATGGATGCATTGGGCGATAAAGTAGCCGCAAAAGTGGTAGCTCGTAAGGCAAATGTTCCAATGATTGAAGACTCGAAAGAGGAATTAATCAATGCGGATGTTGCCCTTTCGGAGGCTAAGAAAATTGGTTTCCCTGTGATGGTAAAAGCTGCTGCTGGTGGTGGCGGACGTGGTATGCGAGTTGTTCGTGAGGAGGCAATGTTCTTAAATGCCTTCAACGAAGCAAAAAACGAAGCAAAAAATGCCTTTGGCAATGATACGATTTTTATCGAAAAATTCATCGACCAACCAAAACATATTGAGGTTCAATTACTGGGCGACCAACACGGCAATTTGGTTCACCTTTATGAGCGTGATTGTTCGGTACAAAGACGTTTCCAGAAGGTTGTAGAAATTGCGCCTTCTTTTGGTTTGAAAGAAGAGACTCGTCAGAAATTATATGCTTATGCCATTGCCATTGGTAAAGCCGTGGACTATTATAATGCAGGAACCGTTGAGTTTTTGGTGGATAAAGATGAAAACATTTTCTTTATCGAAGTGAATCCTCGGGTACAAGTGGAACATACAATCACTGAGGAAGTTACGGGCGTGGACATTGTGCGGACGCAAATTTTAATTGCCATGAATTATAAACTTTCGGACAACGGAATTTATATTTTGAAGCAAGAAGATATACCACTAAATGGTTACGCAATTCAATGCAGAATCACTACGGAAGACCCTGCCAATGGCTTCAAACCTGACTTCGGGACAATTATTGCGTACCGAAATGCCGCAGGTTTTGGCATTCGTTTGGATGAAGGTTCGTCTTATCCAGGCGTAAAAATTTCGCCTTATTTCGATTCAATGTTGGTGAAGGTTTCGGCTCGTGGTCGTACCTTAAAAGGTGCATCGCAACGCCTTGCTCGTGCCTTGACGGAATTCCGTATTCGTGGGGTGAAAACCAACATTCCTTTCTTGAAAAATGTAATTGCTCATCCAATTTTCCAACAAGGAAAATGTGTGGTACAATTCATTGACGGACACCCAGAATTGTTCAATTTTACGACTTCTCGTGACCGTTCGACCAAAGTTCTTCGCTATTTGGGCGATGTCGTTGTCAACGGAAATCCTGATGTAAAAGTAAAATTAGATAGAAGTTTCAGAACTCCTGTTATTCCTGCTTTTGATACTTTTGGACAATACCCAAAAGGCAATAAACAGCTTTTGGACTCAATGGGAGCCGAAAAATTCTCTCAATACATCAAAGAACAAAAGCAAATTCTTTATACCGATACCACTTTTAGAGACGGACATCAGTCATTGCTCGCAACCCGTGTGCGTACCAAAGACATGATGGCAGTTGCCGAAAGCTACGCTAAAAACTTCCCACAATTATTCTCAATGGAAGTTTGGGGCGGTGCCACATTTGACGTAGCGATGCGTTTCTTGAACGAATCTCCGTGGAAACGTCTGCAAGAATTCCGTGAAGCGATGCCAAATATGCTTTTGCAAATGCTTTTCAGAGGTTCAAATGCGGTTGGTTATTCGGCATATCCAGATAATTTGATTGAAAAATTTGTAGAAAAATCAGCCGAATCAGGGATTGATGTGTTCAGAATTTTTGACTCATTAAATTGGGTTGAAGCGATGAAAGTTTCCATCAGAGCCGTTCGTGAGCGTACAAATGCCATTGCCGAGGCTTCGATTTGCTATACGGGTGATGTTTTTACGAATGAAAAATATTCGTTGCAATATTATTTAGACATGGCTCGTCAATTAGAAGACGAAGGTGCTAATATCTTGTGTATCAAAGATATGGCTGGACTTTTACGTCCGTATCAAGCCAATCTTTTGGTAACAGAATTACGCCAAGCTTTGTCAATTCCTGTGCATTTACACACGCACGATACTTCATCCATTCAAGCGGCAACGTATTTGAAAGCCATTGAAGCGGGCGTTGATATTATTGACTGTTCTTTGGGGGCAATGTCTGGTTTGACAGCTCAACCAAACTTCAATTCTATCGTGGCCATGATGCAAGGACACGAGCGGGAATGTGCGATGGATTTGCCTTTATTGAACCAATATTCAAACTATTGGGAAGATGTTCGTCAGATGTATTATCCGTTTGAATCGGAATTGAAAGCGGGTACGGCTGAGGTTTACGACAACGAAATTCCAGGCGGACAATATACCAATTTACGTGGACAAGCGATTGCCTTGGGCGTTGGTGATAAATTTGAATTAATGAAGCATAACTACCACGAAGCCAATAAGTTATTTGGTGACATCGTGAAAGTTACACCATCATCAAAAGTGGTGGGTGATATGGCAATTTTTATGACTGCCAATTCCTTAACCGCCGAAGACGTATATGCTCGTGGGGCAACACTTTCGTTTCCAGAATCGGTAAAAGATTTCTTCAAAGGTGGTTTAGGTCAGCCTTACGGTGGTTTCCCGAAACAATTACAAGAAATTGTCTTGAAAGGTGAAACGGCGATGACCACTCGCCCGAATGATTCGATTTTACCGATTGATTTTGAACAAGACTTTGCCGATTTCCAAACGAAATTCCCAGAAAATGAGCAAGGAGAATTGGATTATCTTTCGTACAAAATGTACCCGAAAGTATATGAAGATTACTACAAAAACCAACAACTTTACGGGGAAGTTTCGTTGATTCCAACGCCTGCATTTTTGTACGGTTTGAAACCAGACGAAGAGATTTTGATTAACATTGACGAAGGTAAAACCATCATTGTCAAATACTTAAATCAATCTGAACCCGACGAATCAGGTTTAAGAAATATCACTTTTGAACTAAACGGACAAGCTCGTAGAATCAAGGTTTTGGATAGAACCATCAAGATTGTGAAAGCCCAACACGTGAAGGCGACTACCAAAGGCGACATTGGCGCTCCGTTACAAGGACGTTTGAGTAGAGTTTTGGTAAAAGCGGGCGACCAAATCAAGAAAAATGCACCGTTGTATATCATTGAAGCCATGAAAATGGAATCAATTGTATCATCGCCTTACGAAGGAATTGTGGGCAGAGTCGTGCTAACGGAAGGAACGGTAGTGGAACAAGAAGACTTAGTTTTGACCGTTGAAGAAGCAAGATTACCCGAGCCTGATAAAAATGAATACCTTTTTGTTTACGGAACATTACGCAAAGAAGCGGGCAATGAATTGCACAAATTCATTGAAAAAAATTCGGAATTTGTCGGAATGGCAGAGGCGCAAGGCAAATTATTTATGATTGAAGAAGAAGGCTATCCCGCTTTCGTAACGACTGATAATCAGGCAGATAAGGCGATTGGAGAGTTATATAAATTAACCAGTCCAATCAAATTATTAGCAATTTTAGACGAATACGAAGAATTTTTTGCCAGCGATAATGAAAACAGTGTTTTCATCAGAAATACGATTGACATAAATTTTGAAGGGGAAAAAGTAGAATCTTACGCCTATGAATTTAATCGTTCTGTGGAAGGGTTGAAGGAGATTGTTGGTGGGGATTTTATGAACGTCTAATTCCTTTATTTGAATTGATTTAAGGGTTAGGATTGTGAAATCCTGACCCTTATTTTTTTGTGGTTTGGTTTATATTTTTGAAATTGTGGGGGATTTGAAATATGTAGTTCGGAATTTTGCTTTGAATTATGTCGAATGGTAAAAATAACCAAATTATCATGCTTTATTATCTAATTGATATAATTCCAAAAATTCAAGCATTTAGCAAAAAACTTGATGATAAGTCACTATTGACAAGTCTATTTCCTCGGCTGGTAGAACCACTCCGTCCCCGTGACTGTGTCTCTCGACCAGCCAACTTGCGTCAGCAACACAAGCGTTTAATTTCCAAAACATTAAGGGTTATTTTAAATTGATGAGTTGCTGACGCAAGTTGGCTGGTCGGGAGACAGAGTCTGCTCGCTATCGGAATAATGAAAGGATATTTAAAAGCCTTTACCTATGGGCTTTGTCATTGCGAGGCACGAAACTCCGATTCGTGCCTCGCAATGACAAAGCCGAAAGTTTAGATACTAAAACAACAGAAAGTTACTAAATATCTTATTGAAAATTTTGAAATTAAAGTAATAAAAAACGAAGCTGAATACAAGGAATCGTTCAAAATATTGAATGGGGTTTGGGCTACAGGACACCATACGAAGGAAGGGGATATTTTAGAGTTGTATTCGCTGTTAATCAAGCAATTATAATATCTACAAACATAAACTAATGTCTAACGACGAATACTTATTATCTAAAAATTGTGAGTTTAATTCTTGAAATCTTGTACCGCTTTTTCAGAATTGGACAAAAGAATGGCAAGGAATTTTTACCTTGCCATTACATTGAAATTTATATGTTATAGCCAACATGACCTTTATTAAAAGGTACTCTTTCAATAACTCAAAATCATCCGCACTATTCTTTCTTGATTTTGAATGTTTTTAATACTCAGTAATGGTATATATAATTACCGTTTCGTAAGTTGAAGCGGGAATTAACACTGACAAACCCCTTATTTCATACTGAATAGGAATATTTGCATGATTGCTTGTCCCCGCAAAAAATAATTGCCCCAAGTTGCTAACTTGTAGATACGGAGTTAAGCCAATGGGCAGTATTGAACTCTCTGATGTCCCCATACCATCCCCCGTTTTATGAATCCATAAAGTAAGGAAGGCATTCCAGAATGAATCTTGTTTATGAACATCTACTCGCCAACTAATTGTTGTTGCCATTGTAATATCCAACATTGTCTGGTTTGCCATACTTGTTAAACTCATATCATAATCGTTTCCCGGCTCAGAAATCGTATTTGATGGTACCGACACCGACCAACTTCCTGTTGCATTAATTGTTTGCGCTTTAATACAAATAACTGATAGGAATAGAGGTATAGAAAAAAGAATCATCCTCATTCCTCAATTATCCGTTAAAGTGAAAACGATTGTATGAAAATTACTCCCACTTATTAGTAAACTATAATTATTAATCATGAGTGAGAATTTTAGTTTATATCCATTATTGATACCATCTCCTGTAAATGCTCCACCAATATTATCAATGATTCTGACTGGCAAATCCGATAAAATAACGGAAGGTACACTCTTGCCCAAAACTCCCGAACCCGCTCCCGTAAAACTGGAAGTCTCTAAAATAATTCCGTAACCAGATGATAACCTTCCCGAAGTAATTTGAGCCGATACGTATCTGCTTGAACCTAAAGGAAGAGCAGAAGTAAAATTTAACCATGTTATGTCACTACTTTCACTATTTTGTATGGCTTTTCCCGCTTCAGAAGGTTTGTTAAATTTTAAATTAATCATCCCTCCTTTGGGTTCTATATCTAATAGCGCAATCGAGGGTAAAGTGACTCCAATATTAGCACTGACTTGTGAAAAACTTAACTGATGGTATCCACAAAAAAATAAATATCTCATCTTTTTATAGATAACTGATGCATTTTGTTAGAAGAATTCATTTTCTTTCTTTTTGATGTAATTATTATTGACGTTTTTTCCCCGTGATTTATGATTGAAAAATTGATGTAATGGGTCATAGTTTAAGTCAATTCCAATACTTCTCTTTTTGGGGAGTTTTATCCTTATTTTTGGAAACAGACGATGTGTTTTATGAATATCTACTGCCTTAACGCTATCGATTTTTGGAAATATCATCGCTTTTTCTGTGGTTAATACATGCGTTTTGTTAGAAAAATTAATTTTTCTTTCTTTGGGCATGATTGTAATTATTACCTCTTTTCCAATATCAGCTGTTAAGTCAATATATTGGTGTGAGTACGAAATTGAAAATTGGTCTAATTGGCCAGGGATCAATGCTAAAACTTGCCACTTACCAAGTTTTATTTCTTTAAATGAGAATTCATCTTTACTATCAACTTCTGTCAGAAATGTTTCTTTTTCGTTGTATAATTTTACCAATACTACGGGCTTTTGTGTTGTAATATCTATGGTTCCTGGGCTTTCACTTTTCTGAAAAATTATTCTTCCCTTAATCGCTGCTATTTTTGTCAGGGGAATCGTAATTTTATAGATGGTATCAGATTTTACGATTATTTCTAAGGGTACCTGTCCTAAAGTAGTTACCCCTGATTCAATCGATGAGGGCACTAAATTGACAAAATACTTACTGGGAACTAAGTTATTAAACTGAAAAGAGCCTTTGGCATCAGTTATAAAACGCTTGTTTCCTAATTGCACGATAATCCCTTTTAGATTAATATCTTCACTCAGCCCGACTACTTGCCCTTTAATACTACCCATTTTTTTATTGCGAGCGATGGGAGCGCCGAACTTGAAGCCATATTTTAAGGCAAAAAAATGGCTGTCTTGATTACTTATTTGCGCATTAGGCACAAATGCGCCTCCACCCGTAAACGTTAAATCATGATTACCTAATTGTAAATTAGCATTGATGTTTAAAAATGACTTTATTTCTGTGAGTTCATCGGGTGCATAATTGTTTCGGAACATCACAGAAGCATTAAAAATCTTGGATAAAACTACTCTTAACGAGCCACCATAATAATAAAAATTTCTTGCAACATTATCATCCGAGAATTTACTGGTTCGTTGGTAATCAAAATATCCACCAATCCATACCCCCGGACGTACCTCCATGAGTGGCTGAACCGTATGTTGAATTAACCGCTGATTTACGGAAGAATCGGCCTTTACTAAAAGATTTTGAGATGTACCTAATCTTGCTTCATACCCAAACGTAAACTTTTTTGTACGGATATTATAACTTATTCTACCAAAGGATTCATTAAAATAAAAGCGTTTTAAACTTGATTTATCCTCACGTTCCCGTGTTTCATAACTCAAAAATACACGATTGAACTTATTAAGTTGATAGTTCAATGATAGCATATTACTCTCGGAATAAGGCGAAATGCCAAATATAGTAATATCATTACTTGGATTTAATCGAGTTATATTACTCACCAAGTTTACGCTCAATTTTTTTGATAAATAATAATTGAGGCTATTAATTAATAAGTAACTGTCTTTATAAAATCCGTAAAAATTTTTCCCCGTATAAATTAAATCATTATTTATTTGTAAACGACCGATTCGCCAATTCATCCGATTAAAGACCCCAAAATCTGTTTTTCCTTGTGAAAAACTGCTTGAAACTTCATTGTCAAGCGTGAAATTCTTAAGGTGCAATGCCGCAGAGAATCCGTAAAAATGAGCCCTAAAAACGTCTAAATTATTATCCACTAAAGTTTTAGATAACATATTGAACGAAAGCGTGAATTTTGTCGAGGGCTTTATCGTAAAAATACCCCCGTAAGTATCTCTTTGTCTTGGATAAAACCTTGGATTGACGTAAAATAATGAAAATTCCATCTTTTTGAATGCGTGATCCAACCTTATTCCTCTCCCAAAACGCCCAAACTCCGTCAAATTATTTACTTTCAGCGCATAATCTCCGCCTGTAATGACTGTTTTTTTCTTAAAAGCATATTCAAACGAATACTGGTCAAAACTATTCGTAGAAGGTGTGTTTAATTGATTAGGGCCGTGTATGATAAAATTTAAATAATGTTTTTTGGCGATATCTAAATCTCCTTTGCCTCTAAAATCATATTGATAACCCGATATACTTTTATCTCCAAACTTAAAATTACTATACAATACGCTCATTTCAATTGGGAAACGTAAGTAGGGGTCTCCTTCTTTAATCTTACTGGAATATACTGAAATCGAAACTGTTTTTGAAATAGGATGTATTGAATCTTTCATGATTATCTGTAAATCAGAGGAAGTATTCCATGAATCTTTATTAGACATTGGAATAATCTGTACAACTTTTACGTGCAAAGATTTATTGGGTTCAATGGTAACAGAATCAATTTTATGTTTTATTTCAATACTTTTGGGACCCGCTTTCTTATTGTGTTTAGCGGAAATAATTTTGTTGATATTTTCTGTTAGTGTATCTGGCTTTGGTAATTCTATTTTTCCGTAAAAAGTCTTTAAAATAATCTTTTCGGAGGTATTTCCTAAGTTTTGAATCACATACGCTACACTTAGGGTATCTCCTTCTTTAATATATTCGGGTACATTCAGCGCCAATATTTCAAGTTTTCGAACGCTTTCAACTTCAACAATCTGATTTTTATTCTCAATTTTATGCCCTTCACTTATGGCACTTATTGCCAAATTATACATACCCTGTGGCGCAAGTCTCGAGGCAGCAATGGTATAAATAAATTTTACGCTTTGCTGTCCTTTGAAAACACTTGGTTTTTTGCTCATCAAAATACGCCAACCCTCAGGCAATGCAATGGCAATTTCTACATTATCTTCAAAATGAGTATTACTCTTCATTTCCAGAAATAGCGTAAAGTATTGTCCAGGTTTTATTTTATTCGGTGGATTTAATACTTGTATACTTATAAAATTTTGGGCGTAAATATCAAATGATAGCACCACAAATATAAGTATAGGCAACAGCTTTTTCAAGATTATTTTAAACACTTTAACTTTAATGTGGTAGCGTGAAAATGTTTTTCAAAAATGATAGTAATGCTAAATTCAGTATTTTTACTTTGTTAAATAACAATTATCAATTAATTACTGATACTGATATTTTCAACTTGTCAGGCAGCCATACACTCCTTACCGTGTTAGGTTATACGTGTCTTATTATCCAATAAATTATTCCAAAGTCAATAAAAGACAATGAATAATTAAACGTATTTTAAGACGACAGATAGGGGCATAAAAGTATTATTAAAAACTGCTTTTTTTAACGGTATTTTATATACGTATTTGTCATTCAGTTAAAACTGAATGTTTTGCTCCTTAAATAAAGTAAAATAGTGGTTAGGTAATTAAATCAAGACTTGTACGATGAATAAAGTAACAATGCTTCGTTTTCTCTTATTTTTTTAAATAATTTCAATATTTATATTTTCTCCAAATAAATCCGTGCCGTTGTCCGCCACTAAGATTCCGCTGTATTTGCCTTTGGGAATGTCTTTTAATTCTATGTCAAAATCATTACAATAACTCGGATATACCTTTTTCTGTGGCCCGATTATCACTTTTACTTTCACCCCTTGATCATTAAAAATTTCAATGCTTAACTTTGTTTTTGACAGAAAAAGCCCCTCATTCTTCAATTTTATCTGTACAATCTTAGTGGAATCGTTGGTTTGCTTAAAATCCACCTTTTCAAAAACTATTTTTGGACTTTCCGATACCCCAATATCCGTCAAAATTTGAACGCCATACCTAATTTTTGAATCAATTTGTATTCCTTGACGCTTTTCTATTTGAAGTTGATCGGTCATTTCTATCATAATGATCGACCAATACGTGCCGCTTTCAACCGTTCCAGAAGGAACTTTTATGGTATAGGTTATTTCATATTCTTCATTTGGCAGCATTACTTTTTCATCAACGCTGGTCTGTAACCATTTTCCTAATGAGTGATTGTGGCTACCAATGTCTTGATAATCAACGGCTTCCTTGCAGGAAAGAATTACATCTTGCTGATAAATCAAAATACGACTTTCTTTTTCACCTTCATTTTTCAATTTAATACTACCCGTAATCGTAGTGCCACTCACGCCAGTGTGGGTATGGGTAAGTCCATTTAATATTGCTACCCCCGCAAAAGTTTGAGAATAGCCAAAGACAAAGAGAACGAAAATAAATAAATGATATTTTTTTTTCATGAAATAACTCAATTAATAAGGGGTAAAATTTTGTAAAATGATGCAGCAAAATAATGACTGCCATTAATCATAGAATAATTAGAATATTATATTAATCGATAAGATACTATTTTATTGGTTAAGGTAAAACACATTTACCTTAACCAACAAAATCCATTTCAGATAATTACTTATTCTGCCATCGTGTAAGTTACTGTAACAACCGGTGCGCTTTTAAATAATGAAGCGTAATCGGTCTTATTGACACTGATTGCATACGTTAGATTACTTCCTGCACCACTACCAGCACCTGTTTGGCAACTTCCAATACCCGTTACAATAGGTTGGTCAGTTGCAGTAATAACTTGAGCAGCAGATCCAGTACCACCCGTACCACTACCAGTAGTCATAACTGGATTAGCAGCCGTAAGTCTAATATCAACACCAGGAATAAGCGCACTTATTTTCACCTTAATAGTATAAAGGCTGATTGCTGTTGATGTTACAGAAGAATAATTTAACCATAGTGTACTATTGTCCGCCGGAGCTACAATTTCTGCTCCAGGAATGGCCGCTGCTACGAAAGGCATCGTAAGACTTGCTGCTCCAGTAAATCCTAATAAAGCATAAGCAGGAATATCTACTGTTGAAGTAGAAGAAGAAGTCTGAGCAAAAGTGCCGTGAAAACCTAAAGTTAATAAGGTGATAACTGCAAAGGATAACTTTTTCATTATTTGGTTGTTTAATGTGATGTTAAAAAAATTTATTTAAAGTACTCGGATAATACAAAACTGTTTCTAAAATAGTGGACATACTTTTCCCGTGTGCTCCTGAGAGATTAGGTAACATTGAGGCTCACAACAGATCAGAATAATTATTAGAAATGAGTGGTTGTTGGCTTAAACCAACAACTATCTTATCCACAAGTTTCTAATTGATAGAAATTAGTGGCAGGAAATTTTACCTTTTTAAAGGTTTATACATATAAAGAAATTATGATAGAATTTACGCTTACAATCTAACGTTTAAAAAAAACCAATACGGTTACTTGATATTACAACAAACAGAGATAATAAAATGGTTCCTTTGTTGTATTTACAATAAAGACAAAATAAATAAATAAATGAATAAATTACAATTTGAATTTTATTAAAACAAAGTTACGCAGAAAAAATATTACATCCTACAACAATTAATGGAGTGTAAGAAATTAATTACTTATTGGGTAAATGATAACCGTAATCAATTCAGTTTGATGCTCAATTAATATAACTTCAAATGCAAGCAGTTGAAAATCACGCACAAATACTACTAAACAAAGGGAGACCAACGAAAATTTATTAATGATTTTTAAACAATAATTAACAGTGTAATATTACGTCAAATTTTCTGCAAGTTTAATCTTACTCGCCAAGTGGTACTGTAACATCGACCAATGGTAATATGGTGAGATATTGCCAAAGCATCAAATAGAGCTAAATATCTTAAACGAGGCAATACTTAACTTAGATGGCCTATTTCTAAATGCTAAGATTTTGAAGTTAATCTGCCCTGAAAGGTGCGTTATATAATACCATTAATTTGATTTTCAGATTAAAATGACTTTACTTTGGATTGGTGTATTCAACGCCCAATCACTAAATCACAAAAATCATGAAAACCCCTGTAATTGTTACAAATGTAATTTTCCTTATTATTCTAATCCCTTCGATTTTTGGCGCCATGATGTCGCCGATGATGTTTGATGCCCCTGGTTCTATGGAATCCAATAAAACATGGATTCTGTTTGGTTGTATGGCTGCATTGCCCATTTTGATAATTATTGCCCAAATTATTTCTTGGATTGCCTTTAAAAATCAAAACTATAATTTAGCGCTAAAAATCAATGCATTGCCAGTTTTTGATATTGTAGTTATCATTTTTATGTTCTTTATCATTGACCAATTTACGGATTAATAACACATTAGAATATTTTATTGCCACCATGAAATCACCCAAATTAGGCGGATATCGACCGCCAGTTAAAGCCGCTGCCAATTCAAAAAAATATCTTACTGGCAAAATCGAGAGCCTTCCCTCTAAAGTTGATTTACGCAAATTTATGACTGCTGTTGAAGAACAAGTAGGCAGTAGTTGCGTAGCGAATGCCCTTGCAGGTGCTTATGAATATATTGCCAAGCGTGAGATGAAAGACGAGTCGGATGTAAGTCGTTTGTTTGTCTATTATAACGCCCGGTATTTAGATGATGCGCAAGATGAAGATGGCGGGTCATTTATGGAAACAGCCATCAAAGGCTTGCAAGAATACGGGGCTTGTTCAGAATCAAATTGGCCCAATGACGAAGATTTAATCTTGCAAGAACCCCACGAAGACGCTTACGCCGAAGGTGAGAATTTCAAAATTACCGATTCGCAAGCCCTTGAAACGGACCTTGATATTTGGAGAAATGCCCTTGCCGAAGGACATCCAATTGCTTTTGCCTTAAATACCTTCACTTCTTTTGATGATGCTTGCAACAATAAAGGGCGAGTACCAATGCCCAAGAAAAAGGAAAGTGTTCGTGAAACTGATGGTTGGCACGCCATGTTGGCCGTAGGTTATTCAGATCCCGACAAAGTATTTATCGTTCGCAATTCGTGGGGCGAAGGATGGGGAGATAAAGGTTATTGCTTTATTCCCTACGATTATGTGATTAACGAAAATTATAATGGAAATGATTCTTGGATCATAAAAGCCATCGATGAATCAAATTATAGCGATGAAGTTTGGGATGAAGATGAATCGTCTTCTTTCACCGATGAAGACACCACTGTAATCGAAGACTTCTATTTATTAACCAATGATGGAGAAGGCTTTGTGGAAGATTTGGAAGCATTAATGATTGAATATACCGAAACGGAAGAAGATTTCTTTTTCGATTACGAAATTTCGGAAGAAGATGAAGACGGCAATTTTGAAGTAACCATGAATGATTTTTACTTGGATACAACCGATGCTGAAGGTTTTATCGAAGCCTTGGAAGAGCTTTGTGCTGAATATGCCATTTCTGAAGATGATTTTGATTTTGCCATCGCTGGAGAAGAAAATGAAGAAGAGGATGAGGATGATGATGAAGAGGAAGATGATGAACATGAAGAGGAGGAGGATGACGAGGATGATGATGAAGAAGAGGACGGGGATGAAGATGACGAAGAAGAAGAAAGTTCCTCCAAAGAATAACATTAAGCTCAGTAAGCGTAAAATTGAAATGATCATTACATGAACGGTATTCTTGTTCATAAAACAATCCTTAACTTTGCACTTTAATCTAACAAAACTGCATAGATTATAGAAAAATTAATACACTATTTTTCTCTACAAAAAAATTTATCTGTGTAGTTGCAACAAACAATAATCATGAAAAAAATATTTTATGCTATCGTAGCAACACTTTTAGTAAATTTTGGGGCAAATGCTCAGGCGATTAAAACTCCCGCTCCAAGTACAACGCAAATAATTAAGCAAGATTTTGCTTTGTCGTCAATTGAAATCATTTATTCTCGTCCCAACATGAAAGGGCGTGTCGTTTTCGGAGATTTAGCTCCTTTAGGAAAATTATGGAGAACCGGCGCTAATGCAGCCACTAAAGTTACTTTCGGTGAAGATGTAAAAGTAGGTGGAGTTGCGGTAAAGGCCGGTTCTTACGTTCTTTATACGGTTCCAAACAAAGATGAATGGGAAGTCATTTTAAACAAAGGCTTGAATAATTGGGGCGTTGATGGTTATAAATCCGAAGAAGATGTAGCAAAATTCAAAGTGAAACCAATGACGTTACCAATGAACATTGAGACTTTCACGATGCAAATTGCTGACGTGATGCCTGCCAGTGCTAATATTCAAATTATGTGGGAAAAAACAGCGATTTCTTTTCCAGTAACGGCTGATATTGATGCTAAAATTTCAAAGTCAATTGAAAATGCCATGACGGTTGATAACCGTCCATATTTTCAAGCAGCTTCTTATTATTTTGAAACAGGAAAGGATTTAACAAAAGCACTTTCTTGGGCTGATAAAGCAATCGAAAGCAACCCAAAAGCCTTCTGGATTATGCACTTAAAAGCAAAAATTCAAGCAAAATTGGGTGATAAAGCTGGCGCTATTAAAACTGCCAATGAGTCTATTTTGTCTGCAAAAGAAGCTAAAAATGATGATTACGTAGCCAACAATGAGAAGTTGATTGCTTCGTTGAAATAGTTACTTGTTACTGGTTATTAGTTATGAATTTAGGGTTTTGTAAAGATTTTCAACAACCGTTAACTAATAACAAATAACCAGTAACTAATTCCAGATTTGCATTTTCCAAAAATTACCCCCAACTTTATAATATAAATTTTTAAATGTTTTCTAAAGCGCAATTACAATGAAGTTAAGACAAGTTCTATGCTAAGTTTTTCCTCTCGGTTTCCTCAAAATACTACCATAAGTAATGTCCTCCGAAGGGCAATTTAATTTTCAAATTCATTTTATTGGTTAATTCTTTCATGTAAAACATTATTTGTATTTTTAGTTAATACATTTGTGTATTCGTTTTTAGTTATTGGTTATTTGTAATCAGTTATTAGGATAAGCATTTAATCATATCCTAAAATCTATCAACCAATAACTAATTACCAATAACTAATAACCAGTGTATGTCAATTCAACCTAAAATAAACATAAATCTCGAAGAGATAAACACCAAAAAACAACGTCTTGAAAACATCAAGATTGAATTAAAACGTGAATTTATTGGTATCGACTATATCATTGAAGAATTAGTAGATTATATACAAATTTGGTATTTAATGCCAGAAATTTTGACACGCCCAATCATTGTCAATCTGTGGGGAATGACAGGCGTAGGTAAAACGGATTTAATTAGAAAATTAGTCTCAAAATTAGAATATCAAGACCGATTTGTAGAGGTTGAACTCTCGAACGGAGAAAGTACTTGGAACAGCAATGTATCATCAATTTTAGAAACAAATGGCATCAATAATGCTAAACCTGCCATTGTTCTGTTCGATGAAATTCAGCGATTTTATACGATAGATTCAGAAGGAAAACCGCTTTTAAATACCCGATTCCAGGATTTTTGGGAATTATTATCGGATGGAAAATTGGCAAAAAGAGACGCAAAAGAGTCAATTGATGATTATTTGCAACGCTATCTATACGCTGCCATGCAACGCCAGAAACGCAAGCAAAAGCTACGAGATGCGCCGCCAATGCCACCCGACCCGATGAATCCGATGGGTGCAAATTATTCGGATGATGATGAAGCAACCGTGGGCGTTTGGGAAGCACAAAGCCTAAAAAAGATATTTGATTTAAAAGAAAGTGTCAATGAAATAGCGGAAATGCGGGAAGAAGATGTGTTGATGATGATGCAACAAACTCGTGAAAAAAAGAAGGTTTACGAACCTATCAATCACTCGAAAACGTTGATAATTATTTCGGGAAATTTGGACGAAGCCTATTCGATGGCCAACGAAACGGGCGAGACAGATATTGAAGCGGATATTTTTAGAGCATATACCGAAAAAATAACCATTGTAGATGTTAAAAATGCACTTTCCCGCAAATTTAAACCTGAGCAAGTAGCCCGTTTTGGCAATATTCATTTGATTTACAAATCTTTAAGAAAGATTGATTTTGAAAAACTAATTTCGGAAGAATTAGTCAAAATTGTGAAGAAAAATAAAGAACATTTTGGGGTAGATATCGAGATTACAAAAAATCTAAATCAACTAATTTATCAAAATGGTGTTTTTCCAGTGCAAGGCGTAAGACCGGTTTTTTCGAGTATTACGGATATTATTGAAGCAAATTTGTCAAAATTATTGTTCGAAGCATTCATGGGAAATCTCATGCACATTGCGATAGATTATGATTTTGAGAAAAGGAAAATTATTGCTCAATTGGCTGGAAAACGAACAATTGAATTAGATTATGTGGGTAAAATTGACCAAATTCGTCAAGATAACTCGCCCGATATGGTCGCAAATATTGCCGTTCATGAGTCAGGTCACGCCATCGTTTACGGAATTTTATTGGGACTTGCACCGTTACAATTGAAGTCGAGAGTTGCTTCACGTTATGCACAAGGGTTTTCGTTTCCGCATTTGATTCATTTATCGAAAGAAAATATTATCAATAAAATCAAAATTTTCTTGGCGGGAGGAATTGCCGAAGAAATCGTTTTTGGAGAAGAAAAAGCAACCATTTCTCGTTCTTTCGACCGTGAGGAAGCCACATCTATGATTATGGAATATATCCGTAAATATGGCTTTGATAAAAATTTTCAAGCCTATTATGCCCATTCAGGGCCATATAGCATGGATTTGAGTGTTACGGATTGGGCAATTGAGAGGATGATTCGAGATTTGACAAAAGAGACTCGTGAATTATTAGAAAATAATAAAGAATTCTTGATTTCCTTATCGAAAGAATTAGCCAAAAAAGGTAGCTTAAAACCTTTGGAGGTCGTTGTAATTGCTGATAAATTTAATCATACTTTTGAAGTTAAAGAAGAGAATTATTTGCATTTGACGGGATATGAGGGGATATTGAATGAACAATAATATTAAATTATGCACAATACAGAAGAACAAAATGAAACTGCCGTTTTAGTGGCTGTTCAAACACAGAAACAAACCGCAGAACAAACCAAAGAATATTTAGACGAATTAGCATTTCTTGCCGATACTTCAAAAATTGATACACTTCATACATTCACCCAAAAATTAGAAAAACCCGATAACAAAACGTATGTCGGGAAAGGGAAAATGCAAGATATTATCGCTTATGTGATTGATAAAAATGTAGATATGGTCATTTTTGATGATGATTTATCGCCTATTCAAGTCCGAAATATTGAAAATGAGTTTGAGAAATTCCTTAAAGAAGTAAAAATACTCGATCGTAGTTCCCTAATTTTGGGAATTTTTGCGATGAGAGCCCAAACTGTTCAGGCACGCACCCAAGTCGAATTGGCTCAGCAACAATATGTGTTGCCAAGATTAACCCGAATGTGGTCCCATCTTTCCAAACAACGAGGCGGTATGGGTATGCGTGGCCCTGGTGAAAAAGAATTGGAAACTGACCGAAGAATTGCTAAAGACCGTATTGTATTTTTAAAAGAAAAATTGATGCTAATTGACAAACAGTCGATGACACAACGGAAAAATCGGGATCGAATGGTAAGAGTTTCATTAGTGGGTTATACCAATGTTGGAAAATCTACCTTGATGCAGCGACTTTCAAAAGCGGATGTTTTTGCGGAAAATAAACTCTTCGCCACAGTGGATGCGACAGTTAGAAAAGTGACCTTTGAGAATGTTCCTTTTTTACTTTCAGATACCGTTGGATTTATTCGTAAATTGCCGACAAAGTTGATTGAGTCATTTAAATCAACCTTAGATGAAGTTCGTGAGGCGGATATTTTGCTTCATGTAGTTGATATTTCGCACCCAAATTATCAAGAACAAATTGATGTAGTAAATTCAACTTTGGCAGAAATTGGTGCGGGAGATAAACCTACTATTCTGGTTTTCAATAAGATAGATTTGTTTTCAGCAGAAGATGTGGAGATTCATGACTGGGAAATTGGTTCTGGTAATGAACCTGTAAATCAGCAAATTAGAATTGAAAAAGTGACTGAATTCTTAAAAAATTCTTTCATGAATGCTCCTCAACCCCGCACCGTTTTCATCTCGGCTGAACAACGAGAAAATATTGAAGAGTTGAGAGAAGCAATCATCAATTTAGTAAAGGAAAAACACATTTTGATTTTCCCAAATTGGATTTCGGAAGAAATTGATAATGGTTAATGAATAATTGATAATGGACAGTTGATAATTATTTACAGATAAAAATTTGCTTTCAAATTCTCCAAATACTTTTATATTGAAACGATTTTGCAGAAATTTGTAAAATAATCGGTTATTGTTCATTATCAATTGTCAATTGAAAAAGGCACCATAGTTCAACGGATAGAATATTGCTCCACAACGGAACGGTTCCTAAACGTTCGATGCGGGTTCTTCAAAGATAATGGCATCATAGTTCAACGGATAGAATAGACGTTTCCTAAACGTTCGATGCGGGTTCGATTCCCGCTGAAGCCACTTTTTCTGTGCCACGATTATCCAGAATCGTTTTTTAATATATGGAGAATTGTGGTGCAATATTTTACGATTCTGGAGAATCGTGGTACATTAAAATAACCTCTTTTGCAAACCTTATCAATCGCCCTCTGTACATACAACGGTTCCAGATTTTTACGGGAACAACTCCAAAGTTTAGCGAATCAAGCTTTACCGCCCTTTGAAGTCGTCATTACTGACGATTGCTCAGCGGATGACACCATTTCTATTATCAAGGAATTTTCTAATGTGTTGAATATCAAAGTTTTCATTAACAATTCCCCTTTGAAAGTTACCAAAAATTTTGAAAAATCCATTTCTCTTTGTAGCGGTGATATTATTCTAATGTGCGACCAAGATGACATTTGGCACGTTGATAAATTAGCGAAAATTGATGCGTATTTTCAAGACAATCCTTCTCAATTAGCAGTCTTTTGTGATGCTGATTTGGCAGATGAATCGGGGCTAAGTTTAGGCAAAAACTTCTGGTCAGTAGTCCGCTTTCATCAACCACAAATTCAGCAATTCAAAGATGGTAATGGCGTTGAAATACTCTTGGCGGGCAATCGTTCGGCGGGCTGTATGATGGCATTTCGGAGGGAATTAATGGAGAAAATAATCCCTTTCCCAACGCATATTCCTTTGATGATTCATGATAATTGGATAACGATTGTTGCTGCCATGTTGGATAAAATTGGATTGATAGAGGAAAAACTAAATTCTTATCGCCAACATAGTTTTCAACAAATTGGTACTCAAGCAAAAGAAGCGGGTAAAACTGTTTCATTAAAAGATAGATTTTCACGCCCTCGAAATGAAAAACTTGCTCCTTTCTTGGAAAAAAGAGACTATTTTTGTGTTTTGAAAGATGCTTTATCGGAACGAATTGATGCTGATAATCGTAATTTCAAGCATTTTGATAAAATTATTAATTATTACGAAACCAGAGGTACGCTTTCCCCTTTTCATTTAGCGAGACTATTTCCAGTTTTAAATTTACTTTTTAAAGGAGATTATCATCGGTATAAAGACCAAGAAGCCTCTTGGAAAGCCCCTTTCGTTGCCGCTTTGGGCGATTTGTTAGAATAAAATATGAAATTAATATACACAGTCTGTACGGCTAATTATTTGTATCAAGCCCTCACAATGGGCGAATCTTTGAAGGAAACGAACCCAGATTATGAATTAATCATTGGTTTGGTGGACGAATTGCCTGTTATGGATTTTGAAATTCCTTATCAAATTATTCCTATTTCGGAAGTTCAGCCAGTCAATTTATCAGGTTTTAAAGGTGAATATACGGTTATGGAAGTCGCCACGGCTTGCAAACCAGTTTTTGGATTATATCTTTTTGAAAAATATCCAGCGTTAGAAAAACTCATCTATTTTGATACCGATTTATGGATAACGGACAGCGTGGAATCCATCGAAAAAAACCTTGATTCTTACGATATTATTATCACTCCGCACATCACACAACCCATTGATTTACAGGAAGAATGGAATGAAAAACGGTTTCTAAATGCAGGATTATACAACACGGGTTTTGTGGGAATGAAGCGGTCTGAAAATACGTTTAAATTCTTGAATTGGTGGAGAAATCACCTGAAGGATTATGGCTATTATGATTTTTGTAATGGCATGGGAATTGACCAATTGTGTGCCAATTTTGTACCGATTTTTTATGATAAAGTATTAATAGAATATAATCCAGCGTACAATTTGGCTTACTGGAATATTCATGAGAGAACAGTTAGTGTGGTAAATGGAAAATATGTGATTAATGGAAATGAAAATTTGATGTTTTTCCATTTTAGTGGCTACACGCCAGATAAACCGGATTTACTTTCCAAACACATAAAGTCATCAAAAATAACTAATTATCCTGCTTTAAAGCCATTTTTTAAAGAATATAATGAAGCTTTATTAAGAAATCATTTTCAGTTTTTTAAGCAAATAATTCCTGCCTATGGAAAGTTTACCCCTCCGAAAAAAGAGAAGAATTTTTTAATAAATCTGATAGAGAAATCGGCTTGGAAGGCGATTAATTTTATTGAGAATTATTAGAAGTCAGGTACAAAGAAGCAAAGGCACGAATTAATTTAGCCTTAATAAAAATTAGAGAATAAAAATGAAAATTTTATCAGACAGAATGTTATTTTCAAAACTATTCTCTAAACACTAATCTCTATCCTTTAACCAAAGCCTTATTAATCTCACTCGCCAACGAAGGCCCTGCGTAAATAAATCCTGTATAAATCTGAATTAATGATGCTCCAGCATTCAATTTTTCAATCGCATCTTCGGGTGAATGAATCCCTCCAACGCCAATGATTGGGAACGATTTATTTGATTTTTGAGCTAAATATTTTATCACTTCCGTCGAGCGTTTTGTGACAGGTTTACCACTCAATCCACCCATTTCTTTCACCAAATTTTCGTCTGATTTTAAGCCTTCTCGTGAAATAGTTGTGTTTGTGGCTATTACACCCGCAATCTTGGTTTCTTGTACTATTTCAATAATATCATCCAATTGAGAATCCGTTAAATCTGGGGCAATTTTCAATAGAATTGGCTTTTGTTTTGCTTTCTTTTCGTTTTCATTTTGGAGCGTTTGTAATAATTGCTTCAAAGGTTCTTTTTCCTGCAATGCTCTCAAATTTGGCGTATTGGGTGAACTTACATTTACGACAAAATAATCAACCACATCAAATAATTCGTGGAAACAAATTAGATAATCATCAACCGCATTTTCATTAGGTGTAAGTTTGTTTTTACCAATATTTCCACCAATCAAAATATCACTTTTCCGTTTTCTTAATTGTTCAACTGCCACTTTTACACCGTCATTATTAAAGCCCATTCGATTGATTAAGGCTTGGTCGTCTTTCAATCTAAAAAGTCTTTTTTTGTCGTTTCCTGCTTGTGGTTTGGGTGTTAAGGTGCCAATTTCGATGAAGCCAAATCCTAAGTTAGCAAATTCATCAATCATGACGGCATTTTTATCAAAACCTGCGGCCAAACCAACGGGGTTTTTGAATTTCAATCCAAAAACTTCACGCTCTAAATTTGGGTGTTCGTAATGGTAAGTTGCCTTGAAAATTTGGGATACAAAGGGAATTTTGAAAAGAAATTTAATCAAATTAAAAGTAATATAATGTGCCTTTTCAGCATCAAATTTGAATAAAAGTGGTTGAAGGATGTATTTGTACATTTTGTTAGTTTTAGTTTTAATCCGAGGTGAAAACTTCGGGTTGCAGTACAAAATTACAAAACACAAAAAGAAAACCCCGCAAAAATTTGAGTTTTACAGGGTTTTGAAACATATAAATCTTGATATTATTTCTTTGCAGGCTTTTTGAAGATAGTATCGTCAATTGTTGGGTTCAATTTGATTGTTTCCGTTTCGATAGTCATCATGCCACCCATCGGACTGGCGGTTTCCATGGTGAACGGAAAAGTTAAACCTTCAATTTGTTTAAAATTTGAAAAATTCACTTCGGCATCAATATCTTTTCCTTGAATATTTCTTTTTCCAGCTGATTTTAGCGTATAATAATTGGCAGTTGAAAGGAAAAGATTCGTAATATCACCATTTTTTTCAGTCAATTTTAAATGATAAACATCCACGCCATCTAATTTCTCTTTACCAACTAATTCTACCGTTGAACCATTTTCTTTATAATTCAATAACGAACCTCCTAAATTCACTTGTTTTCTACTTTCTTTTACCAATGCCCCAGGCATATCTTCTGGTTCGCCCGTTCCGCCCATCATTGCGGGTTGTTGCGCCCAACCAGTTTCACCGTCGATTGCTGAAATAATTTCTTGACCCATTACTGAAATATCAGTTCTAAGACTTTTTCCATTTACAATGACGGTTTTACTATCAATATCCATACCTTGAACTGAAAATTTATTCTTCATTTCCATTGATTTCAACGATTTCCATTTGTCAGTTCCACCCATGGCTTCAATATGTTTTGCCACAATTTCATCAGCAGTCTGAGCAAAAGAAGCAGCTGAAGTTGCCAATAAAACAAATGCCGAAGCGATAATTTTTGTAAGTCTCATTTCCTTGTTTTTAGTTTAAGTTTCGTTTAAAAAAGGCACTATTTATAATTATATTGGAAATGTAATCACGAAAAATTTTATCACAAAATAATATCGTGATAATCAGTAAAAACAGAGGATAAAAGGTAATTAATCGAGCGGATGTTTGGCTACGAAAACTTCGGAAATTACACTTGATAATGAATGATATTAAGTAGCAGGTTTAAATATTTTTTTTCTTAAACATCGTGGCGGTATGTTATTTTTACAACAAAAAACTCCTCAAAAATTGACTATTTTGAGGAGTTTTTAAATTATTTGATTCTCAGATTTTAAACCTTAGTAATGATTACTTGTTTTTTAGGAAATGATTTTAAAGCTATCGCCAACGCTAAGAAAGTTAGTATGCCCGCCATGAAAAAAGCGGCTCCTGGGAATTGTAAATGGTCTTTTCCATCAGAATAATACGAGAATAAATTTGAGGCTACCAAAGGCCCAATAATGGTGGTAACGCTTTGTAAACTTGTAATTCCTCCTTGCAATTCGCCTTGTTCATTGGGGGCAACCTGCTTTGTAATTAAACTTTGAAGTGCAGGGCCAGCGATACCTCCCAGACCAAATGGAATCATATAAATATACATCATCCAGCCATTTGTGGCAATTGAAAATAGCATAAACCCTATTCCGTAAAACAATAAACCAATAATAACTGAATTCCGATCGCCAATTTTTGGGTTTATTATTCTATTCAAACCACCTTGTACGATGGCAACAATTAACCCCACAAAAGCCAATGACCATCCAACTTGTTTTGAGTTCCAGCCAAACTCTTTCATTGTAAAATATGACCACGTACTTGGGTGCGTTTGTCCCGCAATTTGAAGGCAAAACAAGGCTCCTACTAAGCCCAAAAGTGCTGGATATCGTCCCAAATTTTTAAGCGAACCCACTGGATTTGCCCTTTTCCAATCAAAATCTCTTCTATTGTCTTTGGATAAAGATTCTGGTAAAATAAAGTATCCATACAGCGCATTTACTAAGGATAATCCAGCAGCAAACATAAATGGAACCCGAGTTCCTATATCACCAAGAACTCCACCAATGGGTGGCCCAATAATAAAACCAAGTCCAAAAGCCGCCCCGACCATTCCGAAATTTTTTGAGCGATTTTCATCATTTGAAATATCAGCAATATAAGCCGTTGCTGTTGTGAAACTTGCTCCTGTTATGCCTGCCAAAATTCTACCAACAAAAAGCCACCCCATAGTAGGGGCGTAAACCAAAATCATATAATCCAAGAAAAAGCCAAAAAGCGAAGCTAAAATAACGGGACGACGACCAAATTTGTCACTTAATCCGCCAATAATTGGAGAAAAAACGAACTGCATAATGGCATAAGAAGCCATCAAATAACCAGAATATTGTGATGCTTCACTGAATCCCTTTCCAGTGAGTTCCAATAATATTTTGGGAAGTACGGGAATAATAATTCCGATTCCAAGAACGTCAATAACAATGGTGATAAAGATAAAAACAATGGCAGGATTACGCTTTGTTGACATGATAAATGAGTGATAAAATGTCTCGCAAGTTAGTCATTTTTAAACAAATTTGCCCTATTCAAACGTAATCCCAACCCTTAAAACTAAATTTTAAACCCAATTTTATCTCTCAAAAATACCTTACTAATCTCGCCTGATTGCTTTGGAGAGCGGTTTTGAACGGGTACACCGTCTAATTCAACGATGGCCCATTTTTTGAAATTAATTTTCTGTAAATTATCAAAAACGGCTTTCAAATCTACATTTCCTTGTCCCAATTCAACGAATTTATAAGCTTTTTTGTCCTCTGGCTTATCAGCTAACGGAGACTGTACATCTTTAATGTGAAGCGCATCAATAATATCTTTGTAGTCCAAAACTGCTTTTGCGGGATTACCTCCTCCTTGATGATAATGAGCAACGTCCAACAATAATTTTAAATATTTTGGATTCATGGCTTGAACGATAACATCCACTTCTTCGGGGGTTTCGCCAAATTGATTCATGTGGTTATGATAAGTTGTTTGAATCCCTAAATCGGCCGTTTGTTTGCCAATTTCATTCATCACAAATGTTAATCTTTTTAGTTCTTCCGTGGTAGGTATTGAGTCTTTTTTACGAAGCGAATTTGTTAATTGAATGGAATTTCCGCCCAATGCTTTCACAAAACTGGCATGTGCCACGTGAATATCAATGGTGCTTTGTTCTTTGGCGGGGTCAATTTCTACATTGCCACTCGAAAACATGGGTAATGCCAAACCATTTGCCAAGATTTGCTCTTTCAATTCACTGACTTTAGTTTTGTAATTATCGTAAGAGTTTGAACGTAATTGAACACCTTTGAAGCCTAATGAGGCAATATCCTTCATTGCCTCCAAATCTTTTCCTCCCCAAGTGATGGCAGAATAAGCTAATTTTAGATTGGGTATTTTGGCTAAACTTTCCCAAGAAATCATAGAAGCGGTAGTAATTAAACCCGCTTGAAATAAGAAATTACGACGTGATATTTCGGACATTTTGTGAATATTTTGAATAGTTAAATTTATAATTTTAAAAGACTAATTATTAAAAAAGCTACTGAAATAAGCAGTTAATTAGTTTTGGAATTACCCTATAACAACCTTTAAAACCTGACAAATATTTAATAGTTTTGCGAAAGCTCAATCCTGTGCTGTCTTTTCAAATACCTTAATTCTCAATCATTATGAAAACGCTCATGCTGTTTTTTTCAATCCTCTTTTTTAATTTTCGGAGTATCATTGCCCAACCACCACCCGCTGAAAAATGGGTGAAAATTATGGTTTCTCCCGACCGCCCCGATTGGAAATATGCCGTAGGTAAAAAAGTGAAATTTAATATAAAAATTTTTAAAGGAAATGTGCTTTGGGAAGGCGTGAAAATTAGCTATGAAATTGGCCCAGAAAAAATGCCTTCAACGCTCGTAAAAGAGGATGTTTTGAAAGATGGAATGCTTACGATTGACGGAGGAACAATGAAAGTTGCAGGCTTTTTGCGTTGTACGGTAAAGACTGAATTTCAAGGAAAATCTTTCAAGGAATGGACTACGGCAGGTTTTTCTCCCGAAAAAATCGAACCTACTGTGATGCTTCCCACTGATTTTAAAGATTTTTGGAATAAAGCCATCGAAGAAAATACCAAGCTTCCGATGGATACAAAAATGGTTTTATTGCCAGAACGTTGCACTGATAAAGTGAATGTTTATCATGTAAGTTTGCAAAATTGGAAGCTTGGGGCAAGGCTTTATGGCATTTTGACCGTTCCCAAAAAGGAAGGTAAATTTCCCGCAGTGTTGAAAGTGCCAGGAGCGGGCGTTCGTTCTTATAATGGGGATATTGGTTTAACAAATGAGGATATTATTGCCTTTGAAATAGGTATTCATGGGATTTCAGTGATTATGCCACAGCAAAATTATGATGATATTTCAGCGGGTTGGAACAATCAATATTGGGTTCGAGATTTAAATGATAAAGACCGTTATTTTTACAAAAGAGTATTTTTGGGATGTCTCAAAGCCAATGATTTTCTAACTTCTCTGCCACAATGGGATGGTAAAAATTTGGGTGTAACGGGCAGTAGTCAAGGAGGAGCGTTGTCGTTGGTAACGGCTGGATTGGATAAAAGAGTCACCTGTGCTTTCGTGATTCATCCTGCCATGTGCGATATGACAGGTACCTTATACGAGCGTGCAGGTGGTTGGCCGCAACCTTTTGCCGACAAAAATGCTTGGACAAAGGGAAGTCATCAAGATAATTTGGAAACCGTCAAATATTACGATGCCTTGAATTTTGCGAGATTCATTACGGCTCCCGTAATGTTTAGTTTTGGCTATAATGATGATGTGTGTCCACCAACTTCAATTTCTGCAGCTTATAATGTCATCAAATCTCCAAAAGAACAATTTTTAGCCTTGGAATCTGCTCATTGGGTTTTTAATGAGCAAATGGAAAAACAGAAAAGTTGGTTGATTAGTCAGTTGAAGAAGTAGGTGAATTGAAATTTCAAGAAATATGGATTAACTTCCCGAAACAATATCCATGGTGGATTAAACTTTCAGGAAGTTAAAATGTAATTTTTACTAAATCTTCTCCGCCTTAATGTAAAACAATTCCGTAGCAATTTTAAATTCCTGTCCTTCTACTTTCTGAAAAATCTTAATTTTCCATTCGTTATTTGGGGTAATAACTTCGTAGTTTGTTAGCCCAAATCCTGCTTTAATGGGCATTGTATCAGTTGAATCTTTGTAACGGAAACGCAATTCAACGGTATTATTATCTTTTGGCGTTAATTGATATTGGAGCGTTGGTATATGCTTAGTTCTCAAATACATATCAAAAACTGGCGTAAGATTTTTACCTGTTTTTTCGTTAAAATACTGTATAATTTGCTCCGTAGTGACATGGCTAATTTTGAATTTTTCGGCCAATCCTTTCAACGTTTCAAACCAAATTTTATCATCATTCACCAGATTGCGGAGGGTATGCAACATCCACGTTCCTTTGTAATAAATATCCGAATCGGGTTGTGAATAATTTACGCCCATTGGTCCAATTAATGGCTCTCCGTTACGAATTCCAGCTTTTTGCTTTTCTAAATATTTAATCGACTTCTCGTAACCTTGCGTACATTCCACGTACAAGGCTTCCATATAAGTGGTAAAAGATTCATGAATCCACATCTCGGCGTGGTCGTTGCAACTCAATGAATTGCCAAAATATTCATGTCCAGATTCGTGAATAATGATAAAGTCAAAACCGTATTCATTGGATTTATAATTATTGCCATACGCCACCGCACTTTGGTGTTCCATGCCCCAATAAGGCGTTTCAACCAAGGCATAGCCATCTTTCCAAAACGGATATTTTCCAAAATACTTTTCGTAACAAGCCAACATGGGTTTTACTTGCTTGAAATGAGCTTTGGCTTTTTCTAAATTTGGTTTTAAAACATAATAATCTAAATCTAATTTCTCTCCATCTTGAGCGGTGTAAACATCTTTAAAATTGGCATAATCAGCAATATTTAAAGTCATATTATAATTATTAATCGGGTAACTCACAAACCATTCAAATTCTGTGTAAGGCAGTGGCGGAATATTATTAAGTTGTTTATTATCAGATACTTGAGTTTCTATTTTTAATTCTTTTGTACTCCGTAAATTGCCATTTGAAACACATGTTAAACCTTTTGGCACGGCACACGTAATTCTCACAGAGTCAGGTTCGTCAGATAAATGGTCTTTGTTGGGAAACCATAAACTTGCACCTGTTCCTTCGCAAGAAACCACAATCCAATCTTTTCCATTCACGTCTTTTTTCCAAGAAAACCCACCATCCCAAGGTGGATTTTTGGCAATTTGAGGTTTTCCACGATAGTCTATTTTGATAGCATACGCCTTACCTTTTTTCTGAATATCCGTAAAAATGATAAAAATAGCATTTCCTTCTCGACTATATTTCAAAGGCTTATCGTGCTGAGAAATATTGACAATTTGCATATTTGCGAATAAATCAACCTGCATTTTTTTGAAATCAGCGGTAGATTTATAGTAAATCGTATTGGAACCTTCGATGCTTTGAGAAATGGGAATGACCTTCAATTTAAGGTCGTAAAAGGTTACATCATAACACGTACGAATCGGCGAAAGTGTACCTCTGAGAGAATCTTGACGGGTAAATTGCGCCCTAATTGCAAAACTGAAAAGTATTTGTAAGGCAACAAAAAAGAGTGTTTGTGGATGAATTTTCATGCACAAATTTACAAAAAATACTGAAAAACGCTATATCAAAACAATCCTTAATTTAATGGCTTCCATCGCAATTCCTACTCGTGTTTTTACGCCCATTTTTTGGAATGTCTGTTCACGGTAGCCATCCACGGTGCGAGGACTACAACACATTTTATCGGCAATTTCGGTGTATGTCATTTCTGTACAAGCGAAACGGATAAATTCCAATTCACGATCGCTCAAACCCATTTCAGCCAATGGGTCTTTGACTTTTTCGGGATTTAAACTTTTTAGTAATTTGTCGGTAATATATTCGGTGTAATGAAAACCCTTATGAGTAATGTCATCGAGGGCATTTTTCAACTCCGAAAGTCGGCAACCTTTCAGTAAATACCCCTTTGCACCATTGCGCAGCATTCCGACGATTGCTTCCTCTTTGTCATACATCGAAAGTGCCAAAACTTTCACTTCAGGATAATTATTTTTCAACCACAAAGCAGTTTCATAGCCATCCATTTCTGGCATATTGATGTCCAATAAAACCACTTCTGGAATCAAATTTTCCTTGAATTTTTCAATTAATTCCAAGCCATTTTCCACCTCATACATCACTTCATAATCGTCCATTCGTTGGATCAATCCCGAAATGGCTTGGGCAATTAAGGCGTGGTCGTCGGCTATGACTATTGTGTGTTTCATGGGCTTTTAGTTGTGATTTGCAGTTTCGTTAAATAAATTACAACTGTAAAAAAACTGCTGTTCCTTTATTCAAGACAGAATTAATGGTACATTTCCCACCGATTAGCTCCATCCGTCTTTGCATATTCCGCAAGCCCGCACCCGATAAGTTGATGGATTTTGATTGAATATTTTCAAGTTCAAAACCCTTCCCATTGTCTTTTACGCTAAGCTCGAAAGTTGTTGGAAAATAATGGAGAATAACATCAATATTCGTCGCTTTGGAGTGTTTTAGGGAATTATTCAATACTTCTTGTACAATTCTGAATAGTATAATTTCGGTTTCGTAACCTAACTTTCTTTTGGTCCCCAGCACCGAGATTTCTGTTTCAAAGCGTTTGGTTTTACGGATACGTTGCAATTCGTGCGAGATACTTTCTTCCAACCCAAAATCATGCACAAAATCACCATCCAAACTTTTTGTCAAAGCCCGCAAATCGTTGATTGATTGAGTAATAATTTCATTGGTTTGTTTAATATTTTCGTGTTCAGAATGATCAGATTCCTCCAAAACATTTAGATTTATCTTCGCCACCGAAAGCAATTGACCAATATTGTCGTGTAATTCCTGCCCAATATGCTGCAGTGTTTGGTTCTGCACTTCAATTTGTGATTTCAGAATTTCTTGATCGTAGGCGGTTTTTAGGGCGGTTTTTTCAATTAAGTATTCTCTACCTCGAGATTGATACCTAAATATTGCAACAAAAAGTAATCCCACAATAAAGACTAAGAAAAAGGAAAATCCTACAATGGTTATTATTATATCTTGGTCGGTTGAGGGCATAAAAATCCAATTGATAAGAAGATGTATAATAAATAGTTGGGTACTTTCATCATAACATTATAAAGTGCATTATGTACTTGTGGTTTATGAAAAAATAAATAATTATATAGTCCAGTGTAAATAAAGGAAGAGGAATAATACAGTAATAATCCTGTTCCTATCCATAATAAAGGATTCTTATATACAGGAATATCTACTTTGAAAGGTAGATTTAATAATAAATTGGCAGAAATAATCGTAATAAAAAAACCTTCTACGTTAAGAATATGACCAGGGAAAATTTTAAAACCAAGAAAACCTAAAATTAACGTATCAATAAATAAGAAGAGAATTAATACATAAGGTAACATATTTCTCTTTCTATCTTCAACCGTATTTTTTTGAAATATTAATGTTAAAAGTATAAATTCCATCGGGATGTAAATTTGATATATAAAATTTTCAACATTCTGATTATGTAAAATTTTATATAACGTGTAGTTTATAATTTCAGTTATTAATGATATTGATAGAAGAATAGAGAAAATACTTAAAGATGTTCCTCTATTCTTCCAAACACTTAAACATAATGTTATGCTTAATATAAGAAAATATACTTTTTGATAAGTTGACATAAAATTAAACATCAAAATATTGAATATCGGTCAAAATATCAATGAAAGGGTTGTCATGTCCTCCGACTTCTGACATAATTGAAGTATCGTCATCACCGTCCTGTTTAGAACTATCTAAAATTGTCAATGGTGTACCGTCTCCTTTTATTCCTATTAATAATACTGAAACTTTTTTTCTACTTATTTCAAGTTCATCGATTGTAATTGGCTTACCCCCATCAATAACTTCTTGTGATGGTGGTAAACAAAAAAATACAGAAAGCCCTTCACAATTTTCTTGAGCAAGAATTAGATGTATTAAATCTTTGCTGAAATTAATCCTTCTTATATTGTTCAGTTGAGAATTATGTAACCCATCTCTAAATTTTTCAAAACTTTGAACTGCATCTGATGCAAAGTTTTTACTTACCAATCTGCCAAATTTTTCGTTATTACTTGGTGATAAATTAATAGTTAGTTCTTTTACATTAAAATTTACTATTCCTTTTATAGTCGTGCTATCTTGAATATTGATTTTGATTTCGTTGAGTTTCTGCATCTTCTTATGAGTTTAAAATGTAAAAATAAATTATCCATTCCTAAACCTAACCATTAAAATTCAAAAACACAATATCCAAACCCTCTAATCCCGTAAAAAACTTATTATTAGGCACTTATGGGTAAAAATACCGTAAAAACACGGTGTCGTTTACCGTATTTTTACGGTCATTATTTCTCAATATTATTTTCACAAAACCATTTCTAAAAATAAGGTGTTAATTTTGAATAAAAAACATAAAAATTACTATTTCCTTGAAAAAAGAAGAAAAAAGCGGTCAAATATTTGACGTACAAATACTCAAAAGAATTTACGATTTCCTTATACCTTACCGTCTGAGGTTTTGGTCGTTGGTTACGCTCATCATGGTTTCGGCTTGCGTTGTACCGTTGAATCCATTATTGATAAGATATACGATTGATAATTACATCGCTCAAGGCAATTATCCGAAGCTCGCCTTGATGCTTTTAATCATGATGGGCGTGTTGTTATTGCAAGGATTTTTGCAGTTCGTCAGTGCCTATACAGCGGGTTGGTTGGGACAAACCGTTATCCGTGATATTCGGGTGAAACTTTACGCAAAAATCCTAAAATTACGCTTGAAATTCTTTGATGATACGCCCATTGGTCGTTTAGTTACTCGTACTGTTTCGGATATTGAAACGCTGAATGATGTGTTTTCTGACGGTCTGGCGGCCATTGCGGGAGATATTTTACAGCTAATTATCATCTTTGCCGTAATGTTTTATACCGATTGGCGATTGACTTTGATAACCCTTTCAACGGTTCCTTTCATGGTGGTTTCCACGTATTTCTTTAAGGAATATATCAAAAAATCCTTCAATGAAGTGCGTTTGGCGGTGGCAAATCTCAACTCCTTCGTACACGAGCATATTACGGGTATGAACATTGTCCAGATCTTCAATGCTGAAAAATTAGAATTTACTAAATTCTTGAAAATCAACGAAGTACATCGTGATGCCAACATTCGTTCAATTGGGGCATATTCGATTTATTATCCCGTAGCCGATGTAATTTTAGCGGCAGGAACGGGTTTAATTGTTTGGTTCGGCTCTAAACAAATTCTACACAACGACATGACTTTGGGCACGCTCACGGCTTTTATCATGTTTATGAATTTGTTTTTCCGCCCTATCCGTTTTCTGGCTGACCGTTTCAATACTTTACAAATGGGTATTGTGTCAACCGAAAGGATTTTAAAATTATTAGATTCGGACGATTATTCGGTAAATGATGGAAACATTAAGGCGAATTTGAAAGGAGATGTGAAATTTGAAAACGTTTGGTTTGCCTACAATGACGAAGAATATGTCTTAAAAGATATTTCTTTTGAGGTAAAAGAAGGCGAAACCATCGCCTTAGTGGGAGCAACGGGAGCGGGAAAATCTTCAACGGTAAATCTCTTGAGCCGTTTTTATGACATCAATAAAGGGAAAATTTTGATTGATAATATCGACCTTCAAGAATATGAATTGAACAGCCTTCGGAAACAAATTGGCGTGGTTTTGCAAGACGTTTTCTTGTTTTCGGACACCATTGAATATAATATTACTTTGGGAGATAAAAGCATTACCAGAGAAAAAGTAGTGGAAGCGGCAAAATTGGTGGGGGCTCACGAATTTATCGAAAGATTGCCCCATGGTTACGATTACAATGTGATGGAACGTGGCGCAACGTTATCGGTAGGACAACGCCAATTGATTTCCTTCGTGCGGGCGTTGGTGCATAATCCGAAGGTGATTGTGTTGGATGAAGCAACGTCGTCAGTTGATACCGAAACGGAAGAAATGATACAAAATGCCATCTCTAAATTGATGAAAGGACGTACAGCAATTGTCATTGCCCACCGACTTTCAACGATTCAAAATGCCCATAAAATTTTAGTTTTAGACAAAGGCGAAATCAAAGAATCGGGTACGCATGACGAACTTTTGAATAAAGAAGGTTGGTACTCCGATTTGCACAGTATGCAGTTTGTGTAGCCATTTGTGATTGAGTGATTGGTGAGTTCTGAATTAATCGCCCATGCAAAATTACTAAATCATAATTCACTCAATCACAAATGAACCAAGAAATCATTAATCAATACGGAAATCAGTTAAGGGTTCGGGTATGCGGAATCTGCGTGCAAAAAGGTAAAATTCTCTTAGTGAATCATTCGGGCATGAATGAAAGCGAAGAATTTTGGTCGCCCCCGGGCGGAGGATTACAATTTGGCGAAACCATTGAAGATTGTTTGAAACGAGAATTTTTAGAAGAAACCAGCACGGTAATTTCAGTAGGTAGTTTTCTCAAAATCAATGAATTTGTACAACCGCCCCTTCATGCGATTGAATTATTTTATGAAGTGAAAATTTTGTCTGGCGAAATTGAAATTGGTTTCGACCCTGAAATGGAAGAACAAATCATTAAAGATGTAAAGTGGCTGAGTTTTGAGGAGGTTTTAAACAAAGCAGAGGGACGATTTGCGAAAATTTTAGTAGAAATATTACCTTAATTTTATGCTCTTTATCTGTTGTGTATTAGATTTTTTCGGTTAGGTGAAATAAGCTCATCATGAGATGTTTTACTGAAACAATATAATTCACTCGACGTTTGGCTGTCAATTTCTAAACGATAAATAAAGATGCCTTCGGTATTGATTATTTCAAAACTATTCTTCCCTAAAAACGAAACACTCGGTTTCCTTTACGATAGCCCTTCGCATTTTTAGAAGTTAATATTTTGCCATTTGCCATCACCAGTCTAACACCATTATTACATTCTACTCAGCCTTGATTTTTTTGAGTCAGATTCCCAAACTTGTTAGATATCACAATTATTAGAGGATAAAAATGTTCCATCTTGCGTATTAGCATGAAATATGCCTGAAATAGTAAGATGGCTTTGTGATTGCAAGCTGAGTGTGTGCGATTTCTTGGTTTATAGTGGTGAATACCGTTTTTTTTGTGTGGAATAAGTAAAAAAAGATCCAGAAGACATGTTTTAAACAGCGATTTCAACTTCATTTTCCCATCCAGTTTCTTTCAAAGCGGGGTCGTCTTCTTTTTTCAAGAAATCATTTGTTGATATTGATGAGCCTCGCCACGACAAAATGGCTTCATCGGGAACAATTTTTACGGGTGTAAAATAGGAAGTAGATTTTTCGTGATACGCAAGGTTTGATTGTGAATTATAACATGAAATTATTGACCATCTTGGATGATCCGACAAATTGGCTTCGGAACGATGAAGGATATTACTATGAAAAAAAAGCGCATCTCCTGCTTCAATCTCTACATACACTAATTCCATGGTTTTCAAGGCATTATTGACAAAAACCATGTCTGCACCTACCTGTTCTCCCGCAAATCCGTGATTAACTCTCCCTAATTTATGCGAACCTTTTATCACTTGCAAGCATCCATTTGCTTTATTGGCATTCGTCAAACCTACCATCACAGATACTAATTGGTCGGGAAACATAAACTGGTTTTTATACCAATATCCGTAATCTTGATGCCACTCCCAAGCGCCTCCAACTCTTGGTTCTTTTTGCATTAATTTTGAATGAAAATGACAGACGGGACTTTCTGAATCCAATAATTTTGCGACGGAATTGACCATCCTTTCGCAACGAGTCAAATATCCAAAGGTGTCATTTCCAGGGGTAAACCATAAAGCTAATTTTGTCTTTTTGCCAGATTGGTCGTTCAGATCCAATGAATTTTCAGAAATAGATTTATCTTCGATGGCAATCTTATACAGTTTGTCAATTTCTTCTTTACTAAAAAAGCTTTTTTTGATTACATAACCATCTCGGTAGTATGATTTAATTTCGTCTGGATTAAGCCTATAGTTTTCCATTTTTTAATCGTTGAATCATGAAAATATTCTATGGCAAATATTAAAAAAAATGGCTGAACGATTATCCTTTTTTACCAAGAAAATATTTCAAAGTAAATAATCTTGACAAATACTAAGACAAATTAATTAGTACGAATAAATTTAAGTAACACATTTATTTAATGTTCGACTCAATTTTTATAAAATTTTTAAAAATATTATTATTTTGATTAATCTTTAAAATAATCATATTTATCTCTTTTTTTATTTACTTTAAATACATTTTTCTTTGTTTTAAAAAAATAATTTTCTAAAATATGTTACCGTATAATAATTTTTTTTGGAAGTAAACTATTTTTTTTTATACATTTGTTCAAACAAAAGAGAATTAATGGTTACTATATCCGCCTTATCTCTCTCGTGTCTTTTTAGCCAATATATTTATAAAAACATTTTAGCACGTGCTATGTCATGCTTGAAGGTATGAGATGGAGAAATTGCGGTATGTCAAATTTTGAAACAAAGGATTTTTGGCCTCCTCTTCAACTCTTACTCGTATTCCCTCATTTCATGATTGCTTTAAATTTATATTGGTCTTCCCTGAAGGCTACAATTCCTTTTTTTGCAAATCTCAATTTTGTTGGGGTTTGTGAGTATGGATAATTATTATTCTTACTCAAAATAAAATTGATTAGAACCACTATCTCTTAAACATTTATCGGAATCTGTATTTTCTGTAATCATCTGATTATCAGCACGGAATCGGTATGTTTTAACGATAGCAACTAATCATTTTTACATTTTAAACTAATTTTTTAAAATCAATTTAAACAAACAAAAAAATGAAAAAGTTAACTTTAGCAATTATTGCAGTTTTAGGATTTGGGTTTGGTGCTTCAGCACAAGCAGATACTTATTTTGATTCTCATCAAGTAACCGTTACTATCCCACCTGTAGCTTTATTAGACATTGAGGCATCTGCTTCAAAAGATTTTACGGTTGCCTTCACCGCTCCAACAGAAGCGGGTGATCCAATTGTTGCTCCTACAACAGGTTTGAATACGAAGTGGTTGAATTATTCCTCTATTGTGAATGCCTCGGGTTCAGGAATGACTCGTAGAGTAACAGTGGAGTCAATGGCGGCAGTTCCTGCTGGAATTACCATTGGTGTAACGGCTGGAACTCCTACTGGAACGGGAACTCCGGGTGCTTCAGCAGGTGCAGTTCCAACTATTTCAAATTCTCCCGTAGACGTGATAACGGGTATTGGAAGCGTTTATACAGGAACTGGAACTGGCGTTGGTAGCCAACTTACTTATGCAATTGGCTTAGGAACGTATGCTTCTTTGGTAGCTGGTAATGTAATCGTAACGGTTAAATATACTTTGGTAGATAATTAGAATTTTCTTGATAGGGTTTTACAAAGTAGAGTTAGTTTTATACTTATTCTACTTTGTATTCAGATAAACGTATATATCAATACGTTAGAAAACGGTTTCAATTTTATCAGTTGGAATCTTAAATAATCACGAATCATGAAAAGAATAATCATCTTAGGAATGATGTGTATAGGCATAAATAATGTAGGTTTTTCACAAGCAGATACCTATTTTGACTCACATCAAGTTACTGTTACAATTCCAAATGTGGCATTGTTGGATTTAGAAACGTCGGCACCCAGTAAAAATTTCAATCTGAATTTTAATGCTCCTACTGAGGCTGGATTGAAGATAGTAAATCCACTTTCAAATGCGTCAGTGTGGCTAAACTACTCTTCTATCGTATCTGGTCCGAGTGGTGCTCATCCAGTTAGAAAGGTGACAGTTCAAAGTAATATAAACCCACCTGCGGGAATTGCTTTTTCTGCAACTGCTTCAAATGATGCAGGTGCTGGTGGCGGAACGGTTGGTAGTACTTTGGGGAATGTAAGTATTGATAATACTGTTCAAGATATTATTCAAAATATCTACAGTTGTTATACTGGTACTGGTCCATTAAAAGGGCATCAATTAACCTACAATGCCAATGTTCCAACTGGTAGTTTGGCTTATGCACAATTACGGGCAGGTTCAACCGCAATGACAATTACTTATACTTTAACAGATCAGTAATTGTTAAAAAGGCTTGTGTAAATTTTATATTTACTTAAATTTATACAAGCCTTTTTTAAAAGTTATCTCTTTAATCTTAATTAAATTTTACAATTAATCTTAATAATACTTTATAAAATAGCCATGAAATCTTCTCGAATTTTCCTTTTCCTGTTTCTTATAGGGGTTAACCGTTTACGTACTACAGCCAGCGTACTGATAGTAAATGGACTCACTCACTTGCACAATGGAGCGAGTGGAAACAACTTGTCTGGCACAATCAAAATGAAAAATGATGGCAAAAAAGATGCAAGAGTTTTAATTTATAGTAAAGATTTATCCCTTTCCTGTGAAAGCTCATCTGCTTCGTATTTAGAAGTAAATAGTCATAATCGCTCCTTAGGAAAATGGCTTAAAACCAATGTGGATGAAAAAGTATTGCAGCCGAACGAAGAATATGAAGTTACTTATTCCATTGATATTCCAACGGGTGTGATTGAGCATGGCACCTATTGGGAATTAATTATGGTCGAAGTTGCTGACCCAATCAGAGACGAAACCCCGCAAGGAGTTAAAGTTGATTCAAAAGTTAGATATGGAATTCAAGTAATAACAAACATTGGTGCTTATAAAAGTCCTACATTAAGTTTTTCAAAGATTGATTTAAAAAACTTACCAAAAAATCTAAATGATACAACAGGCCAGACCAATCCAAAAGTGATTACGGTTAGAATACACAACGAGGGAATATTTCTGGCGCAAGCCAAGTTAAACATCGAAATTTTTAATAGTTCAGGAGATAAAGTGAAAGTGATTCATGGAACGCAAAGAAAGATTTATCCAAATTTTTGTACTGATTTTGAAATTGAATTAATAGATCTGCCAAAGGGCAAATATGAAGGGGTTTTAGTGGCAGACAATGGGAAAGAGTTGTACGGTGAGAATTTAACGATAGAAATTGATTGAGCTTTATTGGCTATTTATACTTTCACATAGTTGTTTTTTAATTTAAGACCCACAACGTCGAGATACTTTATAGGTCTAATTTTTAAACTTTTATCTCTCATTATTACCACAAAACTACTAATTACCTTGAAAAATCTAATACAAATATTGATACTTTTAATGGTTCCACTCGCAATTTCTGCCCAAAATTCGCTGAGTATAAAAGTATTAAATCCCCAAAAGAAGGTTAAGCCCGGCAGTCATTTCACTATGTTTGTGGAAGTGAGTTCAAATAAACCTTATGAAAATAAAGTAGAAGTTGAACTCTTACTACCCGAAGAATGGAATGTATTGATGAGCAAAGCACCTAAAAATATCAAGGGCGAAGTTTTAGCAAAATATATGTTTACCATTGCGACTTCAGCTCAAACATCAAAGGGAATCTGCAATTTTGGAATAAGGGCATTTGGGAAAGGTTATACAGAAGAAATTGACAACCAAAATATCGAAGTTGAGCAAATAAGAATGTTAGAAATAACTTCAATGAGTCCCCCTGAATTTGTGAAAGAAGGAGATACACTGAAAACAGAATATTTTATTCAAAATTTTGGTAATAATGCTGAAAGAATAAACATAAAATCAGTGTATGGAAAAGTTATTTTACCTAAAATTGACACGTTAATTAAAGCGGATACTACTAAGTCATTAAGTGGAAAACCTACTAAAAAAGAAAAGAAAAAACGAGTCAAAAAAATTAAAGAACTTCCATTTGAATTACGCTCAGATTCTTTGACTGTCAATCCGAATGAATCTGTACAATTGCAAGTTGTACAAATAATTCCAAAAACAAATTATGGTTCTTGGAATGCGTATTCCAACTTGCAAGTTCAGATGAAAGATTCATTGAAACCGATTATTACAAATGTCGCTATTCCAGTAATTTCTGATAAAATTCCGAAAAGTGACCTTTATTTGCGTTTTCCAGTTGATGTTGGGGTATGGTATAATTATTTCAAATTTGGAGATAGAGAAGTGGGAGGATACCAATTTGATATTAGAGGAGATGGCGATTTAGATTTCGCTCAAAAGCACCATTTAACGTTCATAGTTCATGGACCAAATAGATTTGACGTTCCTGCGGTTGGTAGTTATGATATTTATAGCTTAGAATATATGTTCAGGAAGAGGACTAAGTTTATTGTCGGAGATTATAATCTGCGGGTTAGCAATCTAATTGAACTTGGCAGGTTTGGACGTGGTTTAAGGGTTGAGAAAATTACTGAAAAATTTGATTATGCTATATTTTATACAAACCCGAGATTTAATCCTTATCAAAAAGATACCTATGGCGGTTCATTTACCTACAAACAATCAGGAAAATTAAATTTTACTTTGAATTATGTATCAAAAATACTTTTGGATAATACGCACACTTTCAGCGGTGATTTTTTAGGAATTAACACGAAATATAATACTAAAAAATTCCAATTAGAAAATGAAATTTCAGGAAACGTTGCGGATGAGAATACAGGATTTGGATTTTTTAATAGATTAGACTGGCGTTTTGGAAGATTTCAATACAGCAATAACATAATATATACTGATAAAGCATTTTACGGTTTTTATCGGAATAGCTATTTGTTGTTAAACAGCATAAATTATAACCTCACTTCAAAAATTAATCTTGGGTTACTCCACAATATTACGAGACTAAATCCAAGCCTTGATTTGACAGTTTTTAATACCTCGCCCTATTCTCAGTTTAGCATGGCGATGATAAATTATCAAATATCTCATACGCACAGAGCATATTTGAGCTATGAAATGCAATCAAGAGAAGACCGAGCACCTATAAAATCGTTTAATTACAAAGAAGATTATGTTCGTTTATCATATTCAGTTAATGCTCAGAAATTTAATTTATGGTCAAATTTTCGTTATGGAACAACCAAAAATTTATTAACTCAAATTGACTCATCTGCAAATTCAAGATTATTTCAAAGTTCAATTCAACCACAATTCCGAATTTTACCTTGGTTCTGGTTAGGTGGATATTTTGACTATCAACGTACTGCACGCTTCTCAAATGATAATATTGGTCGGAATTTCTATTTCTATGGAGGTACTGCACGAATCAATATTTCAAAATACTTTAATGCCAATTTTAGTTATAGAAATAATTATGCACCCGACGAACTGATTGAAAAACGCTCATATTTAGACTTATACGCAAATCTTCAATTGGGAAATCATCAACTTTCAATTATTGGTGGGCGTGTTTTTATCCCAAATGCACAATTTAAGAATGAGGATACCGATTATTTTACGATAAAATATGCGTTCAGAATAAACACCCCGATTGCGAGAAATAAAAAACTTAGTAGTATAAAAGGGACTTTATCCTCAACTGATTATGGCATAAATCCAAAAGGAATTATAGTTCAGATGGGCGACCGTAGGGTGTTAGCTGATGCAACAGGATACTTTCAATTTAATGACCTTGCTCCACAACGTTATTTCTTAAATGTAGTCAGAAGTTCGATGGAAAAAGGGGTTATTTTAGGAATTAAAAACCCTATTGAAGTAGTTGTAAAGGCAGATACTGCATCAAATATTAGTATTCCGTTAACCAAAACAGGAAACATAACTGGCAAAGTCAATTTTGTCAAAAGTAATGCAATAGGAGTGATGGATATTACACAAAACAAGCCTTTGGTCTTAGTAAAAATCTTTAATGAAAAAGAATCATTTTTAACCCAAGTGAATAAAAACGATGAATTTTCATTCAAAGAAATTAAACCTGGAATTTATAAGATTTTAGCTTGGATACCTGGGAAAACTGACCAATATACTATTAGTAATTCAGACCAAGAACTCGAACTGAATGCTAATAAAACAAGGGAGATTTTGATAAGTATTACACCAACAATTAGAAAAATACAGTTCTCAAACAAAACAATTCAACTTAGCACAAAACGATGAAATACTCATTAATCATAGCCTTTTGTCTATGCCAGTGGGTAGGCTTCTGTCAGACAACAACTAACACAAATGTTGGGGTAAGTTTGCCATCCATTGCTTTGTTAGATATTGAAAATAGCGGTAGTATTAATTTGGGCTTCTCCGCCCCTACCGAAGGAGGAAGTCCGTTAATAAATAATAGTAGCAACAATTCGGCTTGGTTAAATTTCACCTCCGCTTTGGGCGTGGGTGGAAGCAGAAATGTATCAGCTTATATTTCCTCGGGTATTACTCCATCTGGATACGCAATTATTTTAGAAACCGCCACATATTCAGGAGCAGGCGGTGGGCAATTGGGGTATAGATTGCCATTTGTTAGTTTGTCGAATATGCCCCAAAAAGTCATTGATAATATTGGTGGAGCATTCACGGGGAATGGTTTGGGAAATGGTTATAATTTGAGATATTCACTCGCTATTACTAATTACGGAGCATTAAGGAAAGAGAATTCAACGTTTACAATTACCTATACTTTAACCGACAATTAAACTTATGAAAACGATGTTATTTTCCATAATACTCTTATTATCAACTATTTGTGTTGAAGCACAATCCATAAATGCCATAGGAAGTTGGTCGGTTTCAGTTCCATCAAATACAATTTCAGAAGCTGGAAATGATTACAATATAAATCTGACGAGTGTTACAAATCAGACGATGATAGAAATTAACGTTCCTTCAACAACAGCCAATTGGCGAGTGGATGTCGATAAACAGGATTCATTTTGGAATAATTCCTTATCCCTTTGGATTCGTAAAACGGGTGATGGGATTGGGATTTTAGGAAGTAGTATTTCACCGATTGGAACGATTCCTTTTTTTCGATTGGCTAATATGGGTCAACCATTTATTACGGGTGTAAAGAATTATGTGGGTATTCCAGTTCAGTATGAAATTAGAGGTTTATCCGTACTGATTCCTGCCTCAACATACAACACAACCGTTGTTTATACCATTACTGAGTATTAAAAAACATTCAAAATCAAGGAGAAATGTGTGGATGATTTTGAGTTACTGAAAACGTACCTTTTAACGAAGGTTATATTGGCTATAATATAAAAAGTAACATTGTAATGGCAAGGTAATAACTCCTTGCCATTCTTTTTTTACACAACAAAAATAACTAAAAACATTATGCCGCAGCCAATGCCTCCGCACCACCAACGATTTCAAGAATCTCTTTGGTAATTGCCGCCTGACGTGAACGGTTATATTGTAACTTTAACTCTTTAATTAATTCCCCAGCATTATCCGTTGCTTTGTCCATTGCTGTCATTCTGGCACCATGCTCTGAAGCATTAGATTCCAAAACAGCTTTGTAAATTTGCAATTTCAAGGCTTTAGGCATCAATTCGGTAATAATTTCTTCTTCTGATGGTTCAAAGATATAATCAACTGCTGATGTTTTTACTGAATCATCTTTCTTTTCAACCATTGGTAAAACTTGCTCGGTTGTCAAAACTTGTGTTGCTACGTTCTTGAATTGATTATAAACCACTTCAACAACGTCGTATTTACCGTTTTCAAAACCTTTCATGGCTTCTTCGGCGGCTTCACGCACGGCTGTAAAACTTAAACGAGCGTAAATACCAGCAAATTTATTGGTTACATTATATCCACGACGAGTCAAGTATTCACTTCCTTTCTTACCAATTGCCATTACTTCAACATTACCCGAAGCTTGTTGAGAAGCATATTTTTCGTCGATTAGACTAATAACAACTTTTCCAACGTTTGCATTGAAAGCTCCACATAAACCACGGTCTGATGTTACAGCAATCACTAAAACGTTTTTAATTTCACGAACTACTGTATAGGGATTCTCGTTTGAACCATCAGTATTTGATGAAACAGTTGCAATCATTTCAGTCAATTTCTTTGAGTATGGGCGCATCTGTGTGATGGCTTCCGTAGCTCTACGAAGTTTGGCTGCCGAAACCATTTTCATGGCTTTGGTTATTTGTTGAGTGGAATTTACCGATACAATTCGGTTACGGACTTCTTTTAACGAAGGCATGATTTTTTAGTTATGAGTTATGAGAGATGAGTTATGAGTTTTTACCCATTCCCATACTTTCATACTCTTGACTTCATAATTCTATTTCTTAATAAATTATGAGCAATATATTACAAATTCAAAAACTTATAATATATCACTCATTTTTTATAACTAAAATTTGTATTGATTTATAACAAACAAACTATGAGCTTAATACTCATAACTCATCTCTCATAACTCATCACTAAATTTTAAGCGTATTTTGGAGCTACTTCTTTAGAAACTTTCGTTAAAACGTCAGTCAAAGAATCATCAAATTTACCTGCTTTTAAGGCTTCCATGGTTGATTTTTGCGTTGCGTTCATTACGTTTACAAAATCTTTCTCGAAAGCACGAACATTGGCAACGGCCACTTTATCCAAAAGCCCTTTAGTCGAAAGGAAAATCATCGCAACTTGCTCTTCAACTCTTTGTGGAGCACCATTTGGTTGCTTCAACATTTCAAGGTTACGCTTACCACGCTCAATCGTTAATTTAGTAGAAGCATCTAAATCTGAACCAAATTTTGCAAAGGCTTCTAATTCACGGAACTGTGCTTGGTCAAGTTTCAATGTACCAGCTACTTTTTTCATCGACTTGATTTGTGCATTACCACCCACACGTGATACCGAAATACCTACGTTGATAGCTGGACGAATACCTGCGTTGAAAAGGTTTGTTTCCAAGAAAATCTGACCATCTGTAATTGAGATTACGTTGGTAGGAATATAAGCAGAAACGTCACCAGCTTGGGTTTCGATGATTGGAAGGGCTGTTAATGAACCACCACCTTTTACCAAATGCTTGATAGATTCTGGAAGGTCGTTCATGTTTTTCGCAATCTCGTCAGAAGAGTTAATCTTGGCAGCACGCTCTAATAAACGACTGTGAAGATAGAAAACATCTCCTGGATATGCCTCACGTCCTGGTGGACGACGAAGTAAAAGAGAAACTTCACGGTATGAAACCGCTTGTTTCGATAAATCATCATAAACAATCAAAGCAGGACGACCTGTATCACGGAAAAATTCACCGATAGCAGCACCCGTAAATGGAGCATAAAATTGCATCGCTGCCGGCTCAGAAGAACCTGCCGCTACAATCACGGTATAGTCCATTGCACCTGCTTTACGAAGCGTTTGCTCAATTTGTTTAATGGTTGAAGACTTTTGTCCACAAGCTACATATATACAATAAACAGGATTACCTGCATCGAAGTATTCTTTTTGATTGATAATGGTATCAATACAAACGGTAGTTTTACCTGTCTGACGGTCACCGATCACCAATTCACGTTGTCCACGACCTACTGGAATCATTGCGTCAATCGCTTTGATACCTGTCTGCATTGGTTCTGTTACTGGCTGACGGAAAATTACGCCTGGAGCTTTACGTTCCAAAGGCATTTCGTATAAATCGCCTGTAATTGGGCCGTTACCATCAACTGGCTCTCCAAGTGTGTTCACTACACGTCCACAAATACCGTCACCAACTTTAATTGATGCGATTTCATCTGTACGTTTTACCGTGTCACCTTCTTTGATTCCCGATGCGTCTCCTAACAATACTGCTCCGACGTTGTCTTCTTCAAGATTCAAAACAAGGGCTTTTAAACCGTTTTCAAAAACGACTAATTCACCTGCTTGTACTTTCGTTAGTCCGTAAATACGGGCTACACCATCACCGATTTGCAATACGGTACCTACTTCTTGAAGTTCAGCTTCTGACTTTGCTCCTGAGAGTTGTTCTCTCAAAATTGCTGATACTTCATCTGGTCTGACTGATGCCATTATTTATAAGTTTTTTTGTGATTTTTGTTCAGTGAGAAATTATGGATTTGGGGTTGAGAATTAGGGATTAGGTAAAATATATCTAAAACCTACTCTTTTTGCCAAAAAACACTCCTTTTTCGGGTGCAAAATTATGGAAGAAATTTCACAATTCCATGATTTATAGAAATAATAGTGCATAATTGTTATACTTTTTTGAGATTTAGGTTTTAAGATTATTAATTATACTAATGTAAAAGAAATGTGTAATTCCAAAGGATCGTTTATGTAAAATGGTTTGAGTAATTTTGTAGATAATTGAGAACCTACTCATTCCATCATCAACCAAACAATCCTTTGAAAAAATTATTACAAAATTACAAATCTGATATTATAGCCACTTATCAATTAGCCTTACCAATTATTGCGGGTCAATTAGGGATTATGCTCATGGGTTTTGCCGATACAGTGCAAGTTGGACGAATGGATAAAGGTTCAGTTCAAGCCCTTGCCGCCTCCGCAGATGCCAATGGAATTCTGATAAATATTGCCATTATTGGCTATATCTGTCTGCAAATTATTTCGCCAATGGTTTCAAAAGCAAAGGCTGAAAACAATTTTTCGGAATGTTTTAGGCTTTTAAAATCTAATATTATTGTAGCGTTAATAATGAGTGTATTTTGCTGCATCGTTGTTGTTTTTATTGGCCGTAATTTAGAAATATTCAAGCAACCTGCTGAAATTAAAACACTTACTCAAGAATATTTATGGTTGATGACCTTATCAACGATTCCTTCTTTTTTATTTACAGCCATGAAAAGTTTTACTGACGGTTTAGGTTATAGTAAGTTAGGAATGAAAATCACTTTTTCTGCCTTGGTTATGAATATTATCCTTAATTATTGTTTTTTGAATGGCATATGGCTTTTCCCAAAATGGGGATTGAATGGAACAGGAGTTGCTACCCTCATTTCAAGAATTTATATGGCGATTACCTTGTGCTATTTTCTCTTTCGGACAAATACTTTTAAACAATATTTACAGGATAAATTACCGTTTGAAAGTTTAGGAAAATCAATCAAATATATCCTAAAAATAGGGCTTCCAAGTGGTTTACAGGGCTTTTCGGAGATTGCGGCTTTCTACGGGGCAGTCGTCATGATGGGTTGGATAAGCATCGAACACAAAGCCGCTCATTTGGTAGCAATTGGGTATGTTTCACTCACGTATATGGCGGCAACGGGCATTGCAGTAGCGGGTGGCATTCGGGTTGGAGCGGGTGTCGGCGAAAGAAGTCGAACCGCTATTTTCAAAGCTGGTACAACGGCATTAGTGATGGGGTTTATTTTTATGGCAATTTGTGCCGTGTTTCTATTGATTTTTAATGTAGAATTTGCCAGTTATGTCAAAGATGAACAAGTTATTATGTTGGCAGCAGAACTAATAATTTGGGGGGGATTTTTCCAGCTTTTTGATGGCGTCCAAGCGGTTAGTTTAGGGATTTTAAGAGGCATGCAAGATGTAAATATTCCAACGATTATTACCATTTTTGCCTATTGGGGCGTGGGCTTACCGATGAGCTATATTCTTGGTTTTCAATATGATATGAAACATATTGGCATCTGGATTGGACTAACTTCGGCTTTATTTGCTTCGGCAAGTTTATTGAGTTGGCGGTTTTACAATAAGGTAAAACGAATTGATTTGTAAATATTCAAAACCCATATTTCTTCCATAATTCAGGCATTTCAATTTCAAAGCTGAGTGCCTTTTTTGTTGTAGGATGATTTAATGATAGTTGGTAAGATTGCAAAAAAATACTTCCATCGGGTGAACTTCTTTTGAATCCGTATTTCAAATCTCCCAAAATGGGCGAACCAATGGCTGATAATTGGGAACGAATTTGATGAAATCGTCCTGTTAATAGCTTAATTTCAAGTAAATAATAACGTTCAGAAGACTGGATAACTTTATAAATCAACTCCGATTTATGACTGCCTTTGACTTCTTTTGTAAATGCTTTTGATAGATTTTTCTTTGCATCTTTCAACAACCAATGAGTCAATTTTGCATCCGCCTCTACTGGTTTATTGGCAACAACGGCTTTATATTTTTTGGTAATATTTCTATTTTGAAAATCTCTACTGAGCTGTTTGGCTGAATGCTCAGTTTTAGCAAAAATAACCAACCCACTCACTCGTTGGTCGAGGCGATGAATAAGATAAATGTTGGAGCGTTCTTGGGAAAGAATTTCTAAAAGTGAAGGGTTATCATTCTTATCGGGTTGTGTAGGAATACCGCTTGATTTATTCACCACGAGGATTTCGGAATCTTCAAAAATAATTTGATAAGGTTGCATAAATTTATAAAAGGTAGAATACAAGGATTAAACCCCTTACATTCTACCTTTTTTATATCAAAAAAATGTATTATTTCTTTTCAAAATCACGGTGGTTTGCCATTTTAAATAATTCATCATTTGGCAAAGATTTGAAATATTCATAGGTGATTTTCAAACCTTCAGATCTTGAAACTTTCGGTTCCCAACCTAACAACTCTTTTGCTTTTGTAATGTCTGGCTTGCGTTGTTTTGGGTCGTCAGTTGGTAATGGCAACGAAATTAATTTTTGACTTGTACCCGTCAATTTGATAATTTCTTCGCCAAATTCCTTAATCGTAATTTCATCTGGATTACCAATATTTACAGGTTGAGCATAATCTGATAACAACAAACGATAAATTCCTTCTACCAAATCATCTACGTAGCAGAAAGCACGAGTTTGCGAACCGTCACCAAACATTGTCAAATCTTCTCCACGAAGCGCTTGTCCGATGAATGCAGGCAATACACGACCGTCATTCAGACGCATACGTGGCCCGTAAGTATTGAAAATACGAACGATACGAGTTTCTAAACCATGATAAGTATGGTAAGCCATCGTCATTGCTTCTTGGAAACGTTTTGCTTCATCGTAAACGCCACGAGGACCCACAGGATTCACATTTCCCCAGTATTCTTCTGGTTGTGGATGAACGGTTGGGTCGCCATAAACTTCTGAGGTTGAGGCAATTAACACTCTGGCATTTTTTACACGAGCTAATCCAAGACAATTATGAATTCCCAAAGAACCAACTTTCAAGGTCTGGATTGGAATTTTCAAATAGTCAATTGGAGAGGCTGGCGACGCAAAATGAAGGATATAATCCAACTCACCAGGAACGTGAATAAACTTTGAAACATCACAATGAGAAAATTCAAAGTTGGGTAATTTAAAGAGGTGTTCGATATTTTTCAAATCACCCGTAATGAGGTTATCCATCGCAATTACATGGAAACCTTCTTTAATAAATCTATCGCAAAGGTGAGAACCCAAAAAACCTGCTCCACCTGTAATTAATATTCTTTTCATTTATAGTTTTGAGCTATTAGCCATGAGCCATGAGCTTTTTAAAAATTAAAAATCATTGAAATAAGCTCAAAGCTCACGGCTTATGGCTTAAAACTGAATTTACTTAACCACTTCTCTACCAATCGAGTAATACGTATAACCTTTCTCCGCAATTTCTGGAAGCTCGTACAAATTACGTCCGTCGAAGATTACTTTATTTTTCAATAAAACATTCATTACTTCAAATTCTGGGGTACGGAATTGGGGCCATTCAGTCATAATTAAAAGTGCATCAGCATCCTTTAGAGCCTCATAAGGTCCAGTAGTGTACGTAATTTTATCTCCTACTAATTCTTGAACATTTGGCATTGCTTCTGGGTCATAAGCCTTGATAGTGGCTCCTGCAGCTAAAAGGGCATCAATATTATATAAAGCGGGTGCTTCACGAATATCATCGGTATAAGGTTTGAAAGCCAAGCCCCACATCGCAAAAGTTTTTCCTTTCAAATCACCCCCAAAATAATCATTAATCATCGGAATTAAACGAGTTTTTTGGTCTTCGTTCACATCCATCACGGCCTTCAGAATTTTGAAATCATAGTCAAAATCTTTAGAAGTTTTTTCTAATGCTTGAACATCTTTAGGGAAACAACTTCCACCGTAACCGATACCCGCAAACAAGAATCTTTTACCGATACGAGAATCCGTTCCAATACCTCTCCGGATGTCATCAACGTTGGCTCCAACTCTTTCGCAAAGGTTAGCAATTTCGTTCATGAAAGTAATTTTCGTTGCCAAAAACGCATTGGCAGCATATTTTGTCATTTCCGCCGAACGTTCATCCATGAAAATTACTGGATTTCCCTGACGAACCAAAGGGGCGTATAATTTAGTCATTACAGCTTTCGCTTTTTCAGATTTTGTACCAATCACCACACGGTCTGGTCGCATAAAATCTTCAACGGCAACGCCTTCACGCAAGAATTCTGGATTTGAAACTACGTCAAAATCAACTTTTGCATTTTTAGCGATGGCAGCGTAAACTTTTTCGGCTGTACCCACTGGAACGGTACTTTTATCAATAATGACAGCGTAATTTTCCAAGATAGGACCTAAATCATCGGCAACCTTTAAGATATATTTTAAATCTGCTGAACCATCGGCTCCTGGGGGAGTTGGTAAAGCAAGAAAGATTACTTGTGCATCTTTGATTCCTTCTGAAAGTGAAGTCGTAAATTTAAGTCTTCCTTCATTGGAATTTCTGAGAAATAGCTCTTCTAAACCAGGTTCATAAATTGGAATGACCCCATTTTTCATTTTAGCTACCTTTTTTTCATCAATATCAACGCAAATAACTTGATTGCCCGTTTCTGCAAAACAAGTTCCCGTTACCAAACCTACATATCCCGTGCCGATTACCGCTATTTTCATGTATTTTACAATTTTTGTTTTCTTGAAATAGTTATAGTTTAATTTTCAAAATTAAGCGTTTTTATTGGTAAAGTCTAAAATCCTAATTCAAATTAATAAAGATAATTATTGAAGATAATTTAGTGCTTCATGCAAAGCAGAAAAGTAAGAAAGTAGTCAGAAGAATTTAACCAATGAAATTATTATACTTTTACAGTTTATTTTAACAGTTCTTTCACCTACATTTCTCATCTCTCTTTTAAACCTTTTCTTTTAAAATTTTACTTAACACGCCTTCTTTCAATGCGTAATTAGAAACCTTAATTTGCTGAATATCAAAGCGTTTTAGGATAAAATCAATCAGACAAACTCCCACGACAATCATATCTACCCGAAGTTCCTTCATGCCGCCAATTGCCATTCTTTCATCATGATTTTTAGAAACTAATTTAAAGAAAGAATCATAAAATTCGGTTATCGGCAGTTCAAAGGAAATCTGATTTGGTGGAGGTAATTGTCCGTAAGTTTTTACAAAAAAAATATCAATTAATGTCTCAAACGAACCCGCTGACCCAATGATACATACAGGGGCATACTGATGCACAGCGTTGGTGAGTGACAATAATTGTTCTTCTAAATAATCCTTTAAAGATATTACAGAACGAGGCGAAATAGGATCAGTAGTCATGAATTTATCCATTAATCGTTGTCCTCCAATTTCAAAACTTTGTTTATACATGACTCGATTCTGGTCACAAATAATAAATTCTACCGATCCGCCCCCGATGTCCACAATCATCGAAGGGTCAAGACCAATGTCCATGCCTAATTTCACGCCTTCATAAATCAAATTGGCTTCTTTTTCGCCCGAAATTACTTGGATTTGAATACCCGTTTCGTTCAAAACTCGGTAGCAAAATTCATCACCATTTTTCGCATTTCTTACGGCACTGGTAGCAGTAGCAAAAATATTTTCGCTTGTAACTCCCTCTTTTTTAAACATTTGCTGAAAATACTGCACCCCTTTGATTCCCCTTTGAATACCCTCTTCGGTAATAATACCCAAAGAAATTCCACCTTTCCCAATTTTGGCAGCGTAACTGTCTTCGTGAATTATTTTATAATTCTGCCCCTCCTGTTCTACGATTAACAATTGAAATGTATTCGTTCCTAAATCAATAATTGCTTTCTTTATCACGTATTTTTCGTTGAATGTGATTTACCTTTGTAGGTACAAAGATAGGTCAATGTTTTGAAGTAAATTAAACGAATTGGAACAAGAAAAAAATATTCTCATCACAGGCATCACTGGTTTAGTGGGAAGCTTTACGGCAAGACTCTTTTTGAAGGAAGGCTTTAAGGTTGTGGGGTTAAAAAGGGCAAATAGCGACTTATCATTATTGCAAGACATTGAAAGTCAGATAGTTTGGCATGAAGGTGATATCCTTGACATTTTAGGCCTGGAAAAAGTAATTGAAAACGTCAATTACGTGATTCATGCTGCTGCCATCGTTTCTTTCGCTCCCAAAGACCGAGACAAAATGTTCAAAACCAATGTTGAAGGTACGATTAATGTAGTAAATCTTTGTTTAGAAAAGAAGATTAAAAAACTTTGTTTTGTGAGTTCTGTAGCCGCTTTAGGTAGAAAAATTTCGAACCAAAATCTCACAAATCATCTCATAAAAATAGATGAAAAGGCAACTTGGGAAGACAATCCACTAAACTCTAACTACGCCAAAACCAAATACTTAGCTGAAATGGAAGTTTGGCGGGGGCAGTCGGAAGGGCTTAATTCAGTTATCGTAAATCCATCTATAATATTAGGTGAAGCCGACTGGAACAAGAGTAGTACGCAACTTTTAAAATTTGTGTATGATGAGCATAAATTTTATCCAGCTGGAAATCTAAATTATGTGGACGTTGAAGATGTGGCAATGTGTATTTATCAATTGATAATTTCGGACATTTCAGATGAAAGATTTATTTTAAGTGCTGGCCAAATAGCTTATAAAGACTTTTTTGAGAAAGTGGCACCAAGATTTCTTAAAAAAGCTCCTTCAACTTTATTAAATAAATCTTTTACTGGAATTGTTTGGAGATTAGAAGCAATCAGAAGTTTTTTTACAGGAAATGCTCCATTAATTTCCAAAGAAACCGCTCTTTCATCAAGCCATTCCTTTGAATATCAACCCGATAAAATCAAAAAAGCCTTGAACTTTTCATTTAGAAATTTGGAGGAAAGTTTGGATAGAATTTGTGAAAATTTATTCAAAAAAATGTAAGATTGAGAACAAAAGAAACAGGTAAAATAACAATTATTTCATTGATTCATCCAAAATTATTACAAATAAAGACTTACGACCTGCGACTTCTACTATGAGCACAATTTTTGTTGTAAATAAGTAATAATCAAGGGTTTTGGTATAATAAAAGATTATTATTAAATTAGCATAAATAGTTAGTTTTTAGTCAATGGTTATTGGTTAAATAATATTTTGATTCCCACTCATAACTAATTACCTAAAACCAACAATCAACGCACACCCACCAGACCCTAAATAATCAAAGATGGAACAAGATTTTGAAGATCGTCGGGAAGAGACTTTACAATCCGTAAAGCGTTTTGAATCTATGTTGAAACGCATGGAATCCACTTTTTTCGACCTTGATACTTACGAACAAATCGTCGAACATTATATGGATGAGGGGAAAATTGTTGATGCCATGCAAGCCTGCGAATTGGCACTCGAACAATATCCTTATTCCTTGGAGCTGATGCTTTGCAAGGCAGAATTACTCGCCAATCAAGGTAAACATGATGAAGCACTTGATTTAATTGATAAAGCAGAACTATACAACCCTTCCGATACGGATATTATTTATCTCCGCAGCACCGTCTATAATCTTAAAGGCGATTATCAAACTGCCATCGAAATCCTTACTGAAATATTGGATATTGCCGAAGAAAAAGATGAGGTATATTTTCATATCGGTTTAGCTTATCAAAGTTGGGGAAAAAATCACAATGCCGTTGCCGCTTTTAAGCAAGCTATTGAAATAAATATAAAGAATGAAAACGCCCTTTATGAACTGGCTAATAGTTTAGATGAAATCGGAAAATTAGAAGAATCTTTACCATATTATCAGCAATTTATTGATACTGATCCCTATTCAGAAAATGCTTGGTATAACATTGGAATTGCCTATTCTAAATTAGGAAAATTTGAAGAAGCCGCCGATGCTTATGAATTTTCAGTAGCAATTAATGATAAATTTGCTTCGGGATATTTCAACTTAGGCAACTCCTACATGAACCTGAGCAATTGGTCAAAAGCAGAGGATGCTTACCGTCATTGCCTTGAATATGAAGATGTTACGCCCGAAGTATATTGCTGTTTTGGAGCAAGTATTGAACGTCAAGAACGTTTTTCGGAGGCGATTCATTATTACAAAGATGCCATAAAACTTGACCCAAATTGGGATGATGGTTATTTTGGCGTAGGCGTGTGTCTCTGCGAAATGCAACGATGGTTTGAAGCAATTCATTTCTTAAAAAAGGCACTGGCACTGGATGATAAAAATGCCTATTATTGGTTGGCAATTGGAGATGCCGAAACGAGTTTGGGTAATATCATTTCAGGAATGGAAGCCTATCAAAAATCAGCCGAACTTGAACCAATGAATCCAGAAGCATGGATTAAATGGTCGGTTGTGAATCATGAACAAGGAGATTTTGAAATGGCAGCAGAATTGATGCTTTCTGCCATCGACCAAATGCCCGAAGAATCAGAATTATATTACCGTGCAGCAGTATATTTTATCAAATCTGGACGATATAAAGAGGCATTCAATTATTTAGAAACAGGTTTAGTTTTAAGTTATGAAGGACATGAAATCATGTTTGAATATTTCAAAAACTTAGACACCCAAAAGGCTATTTTTAAAATTATTGAACAATATCGGAAATAGGGATTAGAGACTAGTTATCAATTATTGATTGTTAACAAAAAAGTCCTCAAAATTTAATTTTGAGGACTTTTTTACGAATAACTAATAACTACTTACTAACAAAACTCTTCAAAAACACCTTCAAGATGCGTAGCAATCAATTCTGCCGAACGGCCTTCAATGTGATGGCGCTCTACCATATGAACCAATTCACCATCTTTGAAAAAAGCAATTGCTGGTGATGATGGAGGATATGGCAACGTAAATTCACGTGCTTTTGCGGTTGCTTCTTGGTCAACACCAGCAAAAACAGTTACTAAATGATTTGGTTTTTTCTCTGAATTCCAAACGGCTTCTTTCACACCTGGACGAGCTGTGCGTGCTGAACAACCACAAACAGAGTTGATAAACATCAACGTTGTTCCTTTTTCAGCCATCGCTGCTTCAACTTCCGATGCCGATTTTAATTCTTGAAATCCTCCTTCTGCAATATCTGCACGCATAGGAGCTACTAAATGTTCTGGGTACATATTTCTTTAATTTGAAAATTTTTGAAACGGGCGGCGAACCGCTTGATTAATTTGAAAATATTGCTTTGCTATTTTCAAATTACACTCTTAAAACTTAAACAGTATTTATGAGCTAAACGTGCCAATTTAATTTTTAAATCAACACATTATCAACTTGACACTACATAAATCCAAGTTCTAATTTAGCCACTTCCGACATCATATCTTGTGAATACGGTGGGTCAAAAGTTAATTCGATACTTACATCCGAAATACCTTCGATTTCCTTAATTTTCCCTTCAATTTCCGCAGGAATCGCCTCTGCCGATGGACAAGACGGTGAGGTCAGAGTCATTAAGACATAAACATTATTTACCGGAAATATTTTTATATCGTAAATCAAGCCCAATTCATATACATTCACAGGAATCTCTGGATCATAAACCTCCTTGATGGCTTTGATTACTTCTTCTTTTAATTCTAATTCTGACATTTTGTTAATTTTTTAAGGAATAAGCAATCGCATAATTCTTCATTTGTTTCACCATCGAAGCCAAACCATTTGAACGTGTTTGGGCAAGATGCTGACTCATTCCGATTTTTTCCATAAAGTATAAATCCGCTTTAGCAATTTCCTGTGGCGTATGTCCCGATAAAACTCTGATGAGCATGTTGACTAGTCCCTTCACAATAATTGCTTCAGAATCAGCTTCAAATATAAGAATGTTGCTATCTTTATGCGCATTCAACCAAACCCTACTTTGGCAACCTTTGATGATATTGTCTTCGGTTTTTTGTTCTTCGGGAAAACCCTTGAGTTTCTTACCTAAATCTATGATGTATTCGTATTTGTCTGCCCAATCGTCAAACAATTCAAATTCTTCTATTATTTCGTCTTGTGATTCGTTAATTGTCATTTCGATTTTTTACAAAAGCATTTTCTTAACTCTGCGCAATCCCGCCACTAATCTATCAATCTCCTCTATCGTATTATAAACAGCAAAAGAAGCTCTGGTTGTTCCCAGAATATTAAATCTTTGCATGAGTGGTTGCGTACAATGATGTCCAGTTCTCACGGCAACTCCTTGATTATCAAGCAAAACGCCAATGTCTTGATGGTGAATTCCGTCCATTATAAAACTAACTACTGATATTTTTTCTTTGGCTTGCCCAATAATTTTCAATCCATCAATATCCAACAATTGCTCCGTTGCATATTGCAAAAGCATATCTTCGTGAGCCGCAATATTTTCTTTTCCATGAAAAGCAATGTATTCTAAAGCAGTTTTTAAAGCTACTACATCTGCAATATTTGGCGTCCCCGCTTCAAATTTATAAGGCAATTCGTTATAAGTCGTTTTCTCGAAAGTAACGTCTTTTATCATCTCGCCACCGCCCATGTACGGGGGCATAGCGTTTAAAATTTCTTTTTTGCCGTACAAAATTCCAATCCCCGTTGGTCCATATAATTTATGAGCTGAAAACACATAAAAATCAGCGTCAAGTGCCTGGACATCAACGTTTAAGTGCGAAGTTGCCTGGGCTCCATCAATCAAAACTTTTGCTCCAAAACTGTGGGCTAAGTCAATGATTTGCTTCACAGGATTGATTGTTCCCAAAGAGTTTGAGACATGATTTACGGAGACTAATTTAACTTTTTCAGAAAGCATATTTTGGTATGCTTCCATGTCCAATTCTCCCAAATCCGTCACAGGAATTACTTTCAATTTAATTCCTTTTTCTTCACAGAGCATCTGCCACGGCACGATATTGGAATGATGTTCCATGCCAGAGATGATAATTTCATCTCCTTCTTTGATAAATTTCCGTCCGAATGTGCTGGCTACTAAATTGATACCTTGCGTAGTTCCCGAGGTGAAAATAATTTCTTCAATCGAAGATGCTCCCAAAAATTCTCGAATTGCTTCACGGGAAGCTTCAAAATCACGGGTTGCACGTTCAGCCAAAGTATGAATTCCTCGATGAATATTGGCGTTATCGAAATTGTAGTAATGCGTAATCGTTTCGATAACTGAAGTAGGTTTTTGGGTAGTCGCAGCATTATCAAAATACACTAATTTTCGTCCATTAATTTCTTGATTAAGGATAGGAAAATCAGCTCTGATTGCTTGTATATCTAATAATTCTGTGAGTTGCATTTTATTTTTTCTATAGAATAATTTACTTCGATAATTATTTCAACTTTTACTACTTGGGTAATTACTAATTAACTTTATTCGCCTGTCATTCTTTTAAGAGTCTATTTACTAACTTATAGATGTTTGTTTTCAACCATTCAGTTCATTATTAATATCTCACTGCATGAGGCCACAAAATTGTAGTTTCTTATTTGATAATGGATTTGCCATGTACCCTGTCATTCTACTTACGAATTTATTTAGCGATTTAGAGATATTTTTTTGCTCTGTTCTATCAATTCTAACATTGATAGACTCCCAAATAGAATATATTTATTGTGAACACCCAGTTAGAATGACAGGAAGAAGAGATTATTTAAAAAGTCTAACAGTCATAAATATCAAAGCGGTATGACTTTTCATTTTATTTGCTACCCTTGATAAATCTTCTCTTCAACTAAAGCTTGCAAATATTCTTTAATCGCTACAATTTCAAATTTATCAATTACGTCTTGGGCAAAAGCTAAAGTTAAAAATGCTCTGGCAGTATCTTTTGAAATTCCACGGGCTTGCATATAAAAGAGTGCATCATCGTTCAATTGTCCCGTAGTTGTTCCGTGTGAACATTTTACATCATCCGCCCAGATTTCTAACTGAGGCTTGGTGTTCATCGTGGCATCTTCCGATAATAAAACGTTTTTACAAGACTGAAACGCATTCGTTTTCTGAGCATCTTGTCTAACGAAAATCTTACCATTAAAAACGCCCGTTGATTTTCCTTTCAAAATCCCTTTATATAATTCATTTGAATTTGAATTAGGTTTTGCGTGGTCAACTGCCGTATGATTGTCTATGTGTTGCTTTCCATTTGGAATATACAAACCAAACATATTGGCTTCTGCATATTCTCCATCTATCTTGATATTCAGATTGTTACGAACAAATCCACCATTAGCCGTTACCGTATTTGCCGTGAAAACTGACTTCCCAGCTTGCAAAACCGAAGTCGTTCCGATGTGATAAGATTTATCCGATTCGTTCTGAACTTTGTAGTAATGTACGTTCGCTTCTTCTCCAATAATAAACTCCGTAACTGCATTGGTAAACGAAGCATTTTCGCCCAATGAACGATAAGCTTCAGCGATTTGAACCTCGGAACGCTTACCGACTACGATAAGATTTCTTGGTTGTGAAGCCACATTCAAGGTACGAGCATCACTGATAAATCGCAAAATAATTGGCTGTTCAACTACTTTATTATCAGGCACATGGACAAATATTCCATTCTTTGCAAAGGCAGTATTCAACGCCGTGAAAGCATTATCCTGATAATCTGAATATTTGTTAAAATATTGTTCAACTAATTCGGGTTGCGTTTTGGCAGCTTCCGCAAAAGTCAAAATTTGTAATTCAGAATCTGGACTTACAATTACTGAAAGTTCAGCGTTATAAATTCCATTGATAAAATATAAGATATTGCCTTCAAGATTTGGAATAGGCATTTCTTCTAAATCTTTTGCCGAAAAATTGGTTACCGCATTAAACTCAAATGCTTGGCTAACAAGGTTTTTGACGTTAGAATATTTCCATTCTTCGTGTCTGATAGTGGGAAAACCCAATTTGTCAAAACGTTCTAAAGCTTGCTGACGGATTTGATGCACGGCCGATTTTGCTTCGCCATTCATGCGTCCTTCAGCAGTTTTGAAATCTGCGATTAATTGAGTTTTTAAGTCTGTATTGTTCATAATCTAATAATAATCTTTGAAAACTAATTAAACAGTTTCACTCAATTCCTTCGCTTCAACTTCTTCTTTAATCCAATCGTATCCTCTTTCCTCTAACTCCAACGCTAATTCTTTTGTACCTGATTTCACGATGCGCCCTTTGTATAAAACGTGAACAAAATCTGGCACAATAAAATCCAATAAACGTTGGTAGTGAGTGATTACAATGGTGGCATTTTCGGGCGATTTCAGTTTATTAACTCCCTCAGCCACAATACGTAAGGCATCAATATCAAGTCCCGAATCTGTTTCATCTAAAATCGCTAATTTTGGATTCAAAACGGCCATTTGGAAAATTTCGTTGCGTTTTTTCTCACCGCCAGAAAATCCTTCATTTAATGAACGATTTAACAAAGATTGGTCGATATTGACAATCTTCATTTTTTCCTTAAACATCTTCAAAAATTGCACTGCATCCATCGCTTCTTCGCCACGATATTTACGCATTTCATTTACAGCCGTTTTCAGGAAATTAGTCGTTGAAACGCCCGGAATTTCCACGGGATATTGAAAGGCCAAAAAGACACCTTTGGCAGCACGCTCTTCGGGTGCAAGTTCTAATAAATCTTCTCCCTCAAAGTCCACTGTTCCACCTGTTACTTCGTAGGTATCACGACCTGCCAAAACAGATGCTAAGGTACTTTTACCCGCACCGTTTGGTCCCATGATGGCATGAACTTCGCCCGCTTTTACCTCCAAGTTTAATCCTTTCAGAATTTCTTTTTCCCCAATTTTAGCCTGTAAATTGCTGATTTTTAACATTGTATTGTATTATTTGTATTTTCGTTATTTGATACTCTTACAAAATTACGTTCTACGCTTTTGCATTCCAAGTGTTTATTTAGAACAACTCTAAGTAAAGGAAAAAAGTTTCCCGTTTCTGATTTCAGTTTTACGATTTATTTGCAAATAATTTATTGAAATCTTCAAGATTACGAACCCCGTCAAAATTAAAAATTAAAAATAAATTGACATTATCAATAAAAAATGAGTTATTGCGAAAAATTAAATTTTCATCAATAATTCCATGCAAAATTCCATTTTTGTTTCTTCGGAAGTTAGTACATTACAACGTCTTTTAATTCATAGTCCTGACAGCGGACTTGGAAAAGTTGTCCCTTCAAAAGCCCAAGATTGGTTATTTGAAGACATTATTCATTTGGATACGATGCGAAGAAAAGAGTATGATTTCTACGTAAAAACGCTCCTTTATTTCCTCGACCCTGACAAAATAAAAGGAAAATTAAACGAAATAGATTCCGATATAGAACGTAACTTTTTCAAACCTGATAGTCCCGAATATTTCAATTCTGATAAAGTTATTGAACTGCAAAAACTATTATCTGAAATTCTGGAAAATGACTTAATTAGAATGAAATTGGTCGCTGCAGCCTGCGCCATTGAAAAGGAATGGTACACCACTCACGACGAATTATTCAATTTACCACCCATTGAATTGGCCAAAACGCTGATTTCGGGTACTACACCTTCGGGAGAAATGCTCTTCCCTCCTATTCCCAATTTCATTTTTACCCGTGATATTGGAATTACGATCAACGACCATATTTTACTGAATCGTCCTAAAAAACAGGCTCGTACTCGTGAGGCTTTGCTGGTACAATACATTTTTTATAACCACGATATTTTCAAAGAAATTCGTCAAAATCTGATTGAAATTCCTGATAATGAAACTTTGTTTTTATTGCCCGAAGAACAAGCCGAAGAAGCGCAATCGACCTTGGAAGGTGGCGATGTAATGATGGTAGCAAAAAATCATTTGTTAATCGGAATATCGGAAAGAACAACCATTTATGCCGCCAAACAAGTCATAAAAATTCTATTTGAAAAGAAAATTGTTGACAAAGTTACGCTCGTAAAAATTCCGAATAAACGTGATTATATGCACATTGATACGGTCTTTACGCAGGTAAAACGGAATGTCTGGGTGCTGTTGGGATCATTAGCAAAACCACAAATTAATGCGGAAGATGAAGCGTTAATAAATGCTGGTTTATTGAAATCCAAAAAGGCAGAAGAAGTACATATTGTTCAGTTTCGCCGAGGACAAGAAAATGACCTTCGTGTAATTGAGAGTTTGGAAGAATTATTAACTGAAATATCAATTTATGACCTTGATTGTCAGCCACTTGATGTTAAATTTATTTATTCTGGAAATAATGAATTTCCATACGGTGCAAGAGAACAATGGACGGATTCATGCAATTTATTGGCGGTAAAAGAAGGCGTTGTGATTGGTTATGACCGAAATGATAAAACGCTTGATGCTTTCAAAAATGCAGGATTTGAAGCCGTAAAAATGGAAGATTTACTACATGATTTTGAATCAGGAATTAAGAATCCAGAGACTTTGACAGATACATTCATAATGTTGCCATCAGCAGAACTTTCACGTGCCAGAGGTGGTTCGCATTGTATGTCAATGCCGATACTTCGAGAACAATTTTAAGTTGTGATTTAGTGATTGGTGAGTTGTTATTTAAAAGCGGACTCAAAAAATCACTAATTCACAACTCACTAACTCACAACTAAAAACCATGCGTTCACAAACAACTTCCAACATCCTTATGATTCGTCCAGTCAATTTTGGATTTAACCAAGAAACTGCTGAATCAAATGCTTTCCAAAATGCTAAATTTGGCGAGCAAAATAAAGATAAATCTCAACAAATTGCCCTGAAAGAATTTGATGAGATGGTTAGCCGTTTGCGTAAAGTAGGCGTGAATATCATCGTTATTGATGATACTTTTCAACCTTATACGCCCGACTCAATTTTTCCAAACAACTGGGTTTCTTTTCACGGTAATGGTTCAGTGATTACGTACCCAATGCAGGCAGAAAATCGCCGTTTGGAACGTAGAGAAGATATTGTTGAACAGATTTCAGCATCATTTTATATCAATCGCAGAATAGATTTATCGGGTTTTGAAAATGAAAATAAATTCTTGGAAGGCACGGGTTCAATGGTACTTGACCGCAAATATAAGATTGCTTATGCTTGTTTGTCGCCACGTACACAAGCGGATGTCTTGAAAGAATTTTCGTCTCAAATGAATTATGAGGTCATTGCTTTCAATGCAGTTGACGGTGATGACAAACAGATTTATCATACAAATGTGGTGATGTGTATTGGCGATATGTTTGCGGTAATTTGTTTGGAAGCAATTCCTGATTTGGACGAAAGATTGATGGTGAGAAATTCTTTAGAGCAATCGGGAAAAAGAATTATTGATATTTCGTTGGAACAAATGAATCAGTTTGCGGGAAATATGCTTGAAGTAAAAAGTCAAAAAGGGGAAAAAATATTAGTAATGTCAAGTTCGGCGTATCATTCTATGAAACCTAAACAGCTTGAAATATTGAATGAATATTGTACCGTTTACCATTTTGATTTATCCATGATTGAAGGAAATGGTGGAGGTTCTGCCCGTTGCATGATGGCGGAGATTCATTTACCTTTGAAATAATAGGTGGTATTTTCAATGAAGATTATTTCAAAAATTGAAAATATCACTATCATTAAGTTACCGAATAAACAACTGCCCGATTATGTTAACGTTTTGTTAACAATAACTGCAATTTTATTTCAAAAAGTTCTTTAAAATAGTGTGTTCGTTTAAAAAACAGTTTGATTACTTTATTTGCTTTTTAGAGAAAATAATATTTGCAATTTCAATCCATTAGTGCTGCAATGTTAAAAATGGCAAATTACTTCCCTAAATTGTTTGGGTTATATTTTTTGGCAATCAAGCATTTTTTAAGTAATTTGGCGAGAAAATTGATGAATTATACTAAAAAAACGGCCTAATTTGTCCATTACTAAAGCATTTTGTTAAAAAAATTTTATTTAGCCACTCGATTGAAAATGAGCAATTCACACTCAAATGTTGAATTTGTGTTTGTCAAGTTTTTAAGATGAAAGGCAATTCAATGTTTCAATCACTAAAAATTGTTTTTCACATCACAACCCATGAAAAAAAGTTTTTTATTATCCTTATTAGCTTTATTGCTAATCACAACTGCTTCTTTTGCGCAACAGTCATTCGCCGATTTAATGGAATATGGCGTTAGACAAAGTAATTTAGGCAATCACGCTGCTGCTCAATCTGCTTTTTCACAAGCTATTGCCTTGAAGCCCGATGATGCCGCCGCCCTTTATAATAGAGCAGTTACTAAAGCAAATCTTAAAGACAACCGTGGTGCTATCAATGATTTTGATAAAGCACTTGAATTAAATCCAAGATATGCAGATGCTTTTGCAGGACGTGGACAAAGTAAGGCTCGCCAAGACGATCATAAAGGTGCTTTGCAAGATTACAATAGCTGTATCGCTCTCAATCCAGTTGATGCTCCCACTTATTTTCTACGTGGTCAAAGCAAAACCAAATTGGAAAATTACAAAGGTGCTCTATCTGATTACAACAAATCACTTGACCTCACACCCGATAATGCCCAAGCATATACGGCAAGAGGAATTGTGAAGCAAAAATTGGAAGACTACAGAGGTAGTTTGGATGATTTTACGAAGGCAATTGAAATTAGCCCAAAACGCTCTGCTTCGTATTCAGGAAGAGGTTTAAGCAAAATGAAAATGGGGGATTTCAAAGGTGCAATTGCGGATTATGGCAAAGCTTTAGAATTGACTCCCGAAGATGCAGAATCACTTTATTATAGAGGATATTGCAAAAGCCAAATGGAAGATTATCAAAGTGCTTTAATTGATTTCGACCGTGCCTTGGGGCAAGACCCAGAAAATGCTACGGCATATTATGGTAGAGGTTTTGCAAAAAATAAATTAGGAAATATAAAATCTGCGATTGAAGATTTTACCAAAGCAATTTCTATTGGAAATATCGAAAATAACAAAGTTATTTTTCCGGGTGCCATTACAAAACCAATCTTGGATGATTTGAGAAACAACGTCGTAGAACGATTGAAAATGGCAGAAATGTCACTTGAACGTTCAGAAGTTTATTTTAATCGTGGACTTTCAAAAGCTCGAAACGGAGATACCAAAACAGCCATTGAGGACTACAACAAAGCAATTGCTTTAAGCCCAACGTATTCAGAAGCATACTTTACAAGAGGAATGTTGAAGTCACAAACGGGCGACCAACGTGGTGCAATTCAAGACTGTACAAATGCTATTAAGTTGAACTCAAAATATGCAGAAGCCTATTATGTAAGAGGAATTATTCGCCACGCTTTAGGAGATACTGACGGTTGTAATGACTTGAGTAAATCTGGAGAATTAGGATACACCCCTGCTTATTCGGTAATTAGAGATTACTGTAATTAGGGAATAGTTACTATAATTAAAAATGGGCTACTCTTGTGCAAGAGTAGCCCATTTTTAATTATTCCATTGGAGCAAATAATAACTAATTACCAGTTACTAATAACCAACTTACTCAAACCTCAGATGCTTCACAGATTCTCCCGAAGTAGCTAATTCAACTAATGAATCTATGCCAATTTGTAAATGTTTCTGTACATAATTAGTCGTTACTTTTTTATCACTATCCTCTGTTTTTACACCATCGGGAGTCATTGGATTGTCCGATACTAATAATAATGCTCCATGAGGTATTTTATTAACAAAACCCACCGTGAAAATTGTAGCAGTTTCCATATCAATTGCCATTGCTCGAATATCAGTTAAATACTGTTTAAAATCTTCATCATGTTCCCACACCCGGCGATTGGTCGTATAAACTAAGCCCGTCCAATAATCTAATTCGTGTTTTTTAATCATGGATGAAACCGCCCTTTGCAGGCGAAACGAAGGCAAAGCAGGAACTTCTTTGGGCATATATTCATCCGATGTACCTTCGCCCCGCACGGCTGCGATAGGAATAATTAAATCTCCCAAGACTAAATTCTTTTTCAATCCTCCGCATTTACCCAAAAATAAAACCGCTTTAGGTTCGATTGCCGAAAGTAAATCCATAACCGTTGCCGCCATTGGCGACCCCATTCCGAAGTTAATAATCGTGATATTATTAGCAGTTGCCGTTTGCATAGGTCGGTCAGTCCCCTTCACCTCAACCTCGAACTGGTCGGCAAACATTTTGATATAATTGGCAAAATTGGTCAATAAAATATACTGTCCAAACGCTTCCAAAGGCACTCCTGTATAACGTGGAAGCCAATTATCCACAATTTCTTTTTTTGTTTTCATAAATTTATTAGTTGATTAATGAAAGGTTAAAATAGAGTTTGTAATTTTGACAATTACATAGAAACAGAATTTATCTTTTAAACTCATGTTAGAGGAATTACAAATACTAAATCTTCCTTCATATAATCACAAATTAAAAAAAATCAATGACAAATTGTGCATTTGGGACATTATCCGTAAAAAAAATATTATCCTCACGCCCGAAGAATGGGTTCGTCAGCATTTTGTCCATCATTTAATCAATGAACATCAATACCCTAAAAGTCTGATAAAATTAGAAAGTAGTTTGGACTATAATAAACGTTTGAAACGTACTGATATTCAAGTATTTGACCGTGATGGGAAGCTATTTATGATTGTAGAATGTAAAGCTCCGTATACCAAACTTTCACAAACCGTTTTTGCTCAAGCGGCTCAATACAATCATGTTTTAAAGGCGCAATATTTAACGATTTCCAACGGGATGATTTTTCATTGTTGTCGAACAGATTGGGAAACAAAACAAATGGACTTTATAGAGACTTTACCGCTATTTTTATAAGTTGACAGTAAATTTCTATTATGTTCATCTTATTCATTAGGTAAGTGGCCAAGGTTAATATTTTACTTCTTGCTTGATCTTAATAATGTATTTAATTCTGTCTTTTTAAATACCAACTAAAACTGCCAATTATTTTCACTGTATTTTTGCAAAAACAACCCTTCATCATGTCGAAAAAAATCAATTTATTTCTCTTATTATTACTTGTAACATCTTCATTATCAGCTCAAAAGAAAAAAGCAACGGCTTCTTTTGAAACAGTTTTTCCTGATAAACCAAAATTGGTTGTTGGAATCGTGGTTGACCAAATGCGTTATGACTTTTTGTATCGCTATTCAGAAAAATATTCATCGGGTGGTTTCAAACGACTTATGAACGAAGGGTTTAATTGTCGGAATAATCATTACGATTACGCTCCAACGGTAACTGCCGCTGGTCACGCAGCCATTTTTACAGGTTCAATTCCTGCGATTGATGGCATTATTGGGAATGAATGGTTTAATCAAAAAACGGGGAAAACGGTTTATTGCGTAGAAGATACCACGGTAAAAACAGTCGGTTCGGATAGTAAAGCGGGCTTAATGTCTCCTAAGAACTTACTGGTTTCTACCATTACTGACCAGTTGAGAATCGCCAATAATTTTCAATCAAAGACGATTGGAGTTGCTCTGAAAGATAGAGGTTCGATATTACCTGCGGGACATACTGCCAATGGTGCGTATTGGTTCGATTCTAAAAATGGTTCGTTCATTAGTTCAACTTTTTATATGAACGATTTACCACAGTGGGTCAAAGATTTTAATGCCCTAAAAATGCCCAAAAAATACATGGCAGAAGGCTGGAAAACGCTTTTACCCATAGAGCAATACACCGAAAGCACGGAAGACGACCAAGTATTTGAAAGTAAATTATCTGGCGAAAAAACACCTACTTTTCCCCATGAATTGGCGGCACAATCGGGCGTAAATTTACAGGAAGTTATCCGGACGACACCCTTTGGAAATACTTTGACGAAGGATTTTACTTTGGCAGCCATCCAACATGAAAACTTAGGAAAAAGCCCTAAAACGGACTTTTTAACGGTAAGTTTTTCTTCAACTGATTATGTCGGACACAGTTTTGGACCAAATTCTGTCGAAGCCGAAGATACTTATTTACGTTTGGATAAAGACATTGCTGAGATTTTAACCACGCTGGATAATACGCTCGGAAAAGATAATTATTTGGTATTTTTAAGTGCCGACCACGGTGTCGCTGATGTTCCAGGCTTTTGGCAAAGCCAGAAACTTCCTTCGGGTGTTTTTGACCGTTCGGGAGCAATGGCAGAGGTGAAAACTGCGCTAAAAACGGCATTTGGAGAAGGTGAATTCATCAGAGCAGAAGACAATTATCAGATTTATCTAAATAATGCCATTTTACAAGAAAAGAAGTTGACATACGCCCAAGTTCATGCCGTGGTGCGAGAAACTTTGTTGAAACGAGAAGACGTTAACGATGTGATTGATTTGCATAATTTAGCCAATTCTACCTTACCCGATTATCAGTTGAATTTTGTAAAAAATGGCCTAAATCCACGCCGTAGTGGAGATATTATGTTTGTGCTGAATCCGAGTTGGTTTATGGGATCCAAAACAGGAACAACCCATGGAACCCTTTATCGCTACGATACACACGTGCCGCTTTTATTTTACGGATGGAAAGTAAAAACGGGTGAAACTACGCTCAGAACGAATATTTCGGACATTGCACCCACCGTTGCTGATTTTTTAAATATCTTAGAACCTAATGGAAGTATTGGTAACGTGATTTTGGGCGTAAAGAAATAGGCAAATAAAGTTTAAAGGGTCTTCATATCATAAATTTCATTTTTTTTCGTTAAATTAGTCATAAAATTAATCCTCAACTTTTGTCTTAAAAGACCAAAACTTACTGAATAAGGTCTTAATAACCCGTAGAAAAACTATGCAGAATCTTCTAAGTATTCTCCTCCAAAGTACCGTAATTACTGCTGATACCGTTACCACTGCTACAAATGGTATGACAAAAATCAATGACGAAATGAACATTTTGAGCCTGATTGAAAAAGGTGGTTGGGTAATGATTCCCATTTTCATTTTGCTTTTTATTGCCATTTATTTATTCATTGAACGCTATTTATACATCCGAAAAACCGCAAGAATGGATAATACTTTCTTGTTCTCTATTCGTGAAATGTTGGTGGGTGGAAATGTTCAAGGAGCCATTAATTATTGCAAAAACTCCCAATATCCCATTGCTAAACTATTAGAAAGAGGTTTGAACCGTTTAGGCTCACCAATTCGTGATATTGAAAACGCCATCGAGAATACTGCCCGTGTAGAAATTTATAACATGGAAAAGAATTTGACTATTCTTTCAGCCATTGCCAAGATTGCGCCTATGTTTGGTTTTTTAGGTACTGTTTCAGGGATGATTCGTACATTCCATAACATTGCTTCAGCCAATAAAATTGATATTAGCACGATTGCAAGCGGTATTTATGAAAAAATGGTAACCTCAGCAACGGGTTTGATGGTTGGTATTATTGCTTATTTTTTCTATACAATTCTTACCACCATGATAGACCGTGCGGTAAACAGAATGGAAATTACAGCGATTGATTTCTTAGATATTTTACATAAACCAGCATCTTTAAAATAGGAGAAATGGAGTAAGGGAGAAAGAGTTATGCATTAAATGATATAAATTAATCCTTTTTCCCTTCCTCCTTTTTTCCCCTTTCTCCTAAAAACATGAATATAAGAAAACGCTCAAGAGAACAATCGGAAGTAGAAACGGGGGCTTTGGCTGACATTCTTTTCTTCCTCATGATGTTTTTCCTCATGATTTCAACCTTGGCAAGTCCCGATGCTATTAAATTACTTTTGCCAGAATCTTCCTCCGCTCAGCAAACGACTACGAAAGAAAATATTAGAGTAACCGTTGATGCTGAAAACCAATATTTTGTGGATGATGTACTGGTTCCATTTGAAGAATTAGAAACGTATTTGGGAGAAGAAGCCAAGAAAAAAGGCTCTGAAACCGTTATTTTAAGAATTGCTCAAGATAGAACGGTTCAAGATTTAACGAAAGTTTATGATATTGTGGCACGTTTACAATTAGTAATGGTGATGGCAACAGATAAAATTTAAGGTTGATTTCTTGATAATAATATCAAAATTAATAGCCGTATACGCCCTCAACGTAGCGGCTATTGGTTTGTTTAAGCAGCATATTTTAAAACATGAGCGATTTACAAATACTTTTCGAACACATTTTTTATAACAACGATGATTTTATTAAAATCTTAGCCTCAACGGTCGTAGGGGCATTGGTTGGTCTTGAAAGAGAATACCGTAGTAAATCAGCGGGGTTAAGAACTTTTACGTTGATTTCGGTAGGTTGTACAATTTTCACCATTCTTTCTGAAAAAATGGGCATGAAAACTTCTCCCGACCGTATTGCGGCAAATGTAGTTACGGGCATTGGGTTTCTGGGTGCGGGAGTAATTTTTAAAATGGATGACCGAGTGAAAGGATTAACGACTGCCACCATTATTTGGGTAACTGCGTCGTTGGGAATGGCAATTGGCGATGGACATATTTTATTGTCGTTTTTAGGGACAATTGTGGTTTACATCGTTTTGGGATTATTCGTAAAATTGGAAGTGATTATGGAAAAATACGGACGTACTCGCAATTATAGGATAGTCTGTGATTATTCGCCAGAAGCATATAAAAAATTAGAAAACATTTTTGAGCAGTGTAATTTAACGGCAAAACGAGAAAAACAAACCATCACCAAGCAGTTATTGATAAGCAATTGGTCAGTTCGAGGGAGAGTTTCAAAGCATGATAAATTAGTAAAAAAATTAATGACCGATCAAGATATTAAAGAGTTAGAATTTTAGAGAATCCATAAAAAGTCCTTAGGATCAACTTCTAAGGACTTTTTATATTCTAACATCGAAAAACGAATATAGAAATTTCTACCAACGAATCAAAGCCGAACCCCACGTAAAGCCACTGCCGAAAGCCGCCAAACAGACTAAATCACCTTCTTTAATTCTGCCAGATTCCCATGCTTCACACAGAGCAATAGGCACTGAGGCAGCCGTTGTATTTCCGTATTTTTGGATATTATTCATCACTTTCTCTGCAGGCATTTTCATTTGCTGACGAACATATTCCGAAATTCTTAGATTGGCTTGATGTGGTACTAACAAATCAATATCTTCTGGTTTCAAACCATTTTTATCCAAAGCCTCCCGAATCACTTCTGGAAAACGTACGATAGCGTGTTTGAAAACCGCACTGCCATTCATAAAAACGTCTCCCGTTTTATTATCCTCCACCAAATCATCATAAAAACGTTTCGGACGACTACTACCAGGGTCTTTTACGTATAATTCTTCGGCAAAAGTTCCATCCGCATGAAGGTGGGTTGAAAGTATTCTATGTTCTTCATTTTCAGTGGCTTGCAAAACTACCGCCCCTGCCCCATCACCAAAAATCACGGCTACTCCTCTCCCTTCGTTACTGGTATTTAAAAAAGTTGACTGAATCTCTGAACCAATCACCAAAATATTTTTATACATTCCAGACTTAATAAATTGGTCAGCCGTTGAGAGCGCATAAATGAACCCAGAACATTGGTCACGGATATCCAAAACGCCTATACCTTGCATTCCTAATTCCCGTTGCATTACGAAGCCTGGGCCTGGGAAATAGTAATCGGGCGTGATGGTTGCATAAACGATAAAGTCAATATCTTTGGGCGTAATTCCAGCTCTTTCGATGGCAATTCTTGAAGCCTCCGCCGCCATTGAAGCGTTGGTATCTTTGCCGTAGGTGAAATAACGGCGTTCTTTAATACCCGTCCTCTCGGTAATCCAAGCATCAGAAGTATCCATTAATGTTTCTAAATATTGATTAGTGATTACGTTTTCAGGCACATAATGCCCAATTCCAGTTATTTTGGAAAATGTCATGGTTTTTATGATTGTTTGTTGAATACAAAATTAGGATATTTAGCGTAGTTTTTTGTTTTATTTAAGGAATATGTTTAGCAGACTAATCCTAAATTTTAACGCAAAAAGTCCTTACAAACTAAAATTTGTAAGGACTTTTCATGTATATACTATTTCAAAAATTACACTGCAAAGCTCTCTCCACATCCACAAGTACGGGAAGCATTTGGGTTTTTGAATTGAAAGCCTTTTCCGTTTAATCCGTCCGAGAAATCTAATTCTGTGCCCGCTAAATAGAGGATAGATTTTTTATCTACCATAATTTTCACACCTTTATCCTCAAAAATCATATCGGTTGGTTTTGGTTCTGAGGCAAAATCCAAATTATACATCAAACCAGAACACCCGCCACCCTCTACGGCTACACGGACATTGAAATTATCGGTAAGTCCCTCTTTCTGACGAAGTTCTATGATTTTGTTGGCTGCTATATCGGTTACTGTTACCATTTTGGTTATTAGTTATTGGTTATCCGTTATTAGTTCAGTTGTTCATGAATTGATAACTATAAATGAAAAACGACTTAATTTGGTTGAAAGTTCCAACATAACAATACAAAGTGGTCAATCCGCTCTATTCACCAATAACGAATAACTAAAACACCTGTCCAATTCCGAAAGTTATGACAAACAACAAGGTCGTTAGAGCCATTACTTTTAAAAATGGGTCAATTTGTGCGGGCGTTTGTCCTTTTGAAACGCCTATTCCGATTTTGATTAAAAGTGGTAAAGTGATTAAAAATACCCAATTCAATAATTCTGGGTGATTCAATAACGAATAAATTACTGCCGAAGCAAAACCACCAATCAATAAAAACCAATGGTAAATCACGGCTTTATCTTTTCCCAAACGTACTGGAATGGAATTTTTGCCCGTCTTAATATCCGATTCAATATCTCGTATATTGTTGATATTCAGTACGCCAACCGCAAAAAGTCCACATGAAGTAGCTGGTAAAAACATCAATAAATTCACTTCGTGGGTATATAAAAAATACGTACCCAACACGCCTACCCAACCAAAAAAAATTAAGACTGAAATATCGCCAAAGCCCATATATCCGTAAGGTTTTTTGCCAACGGTATAAGTGATAGCGGCAATGATTGCCAAAACTCCTAAGCCAAAAAAGGCAATAATTGTTTGGGTGGAAGTGTCTTTTAAGCCTTCATAAATGAGTAAAGAACCCGTAATAAATGACAAAACGGACATCAAAATAATCGCTCTTGTCATTTGATGACGAGTGATGGCTCCTGTCTGAACGGCACGAGTGGCAACGGTTCTTTCAGAGGTATCAACTCCGCTGACGGTGTCGCCATAATCATTGGCAAAGTTGGAAAGAATTTGCAAAAAAGTGGTTGTAAGGACGGCTAACCCAAAAATTGCCCAAGAAAAAGCGTACGAACCTGCCGCTAAAAAACTCCCCATCAAAATACTCGAAAGGGCAAGTGGCAAAGTACGTGGACGAGCCGCAGAAATCCAATGTTTCATTTTACGGTAAAGGGTTAAGGGTGAAAGGTACGCAGTAAATAACAAAGGGTAAACAATTATAAACGAGTTCATTTCGTCTTTAACCGTTCACCCTTCACCGTTTACCGTAAACCGATTATTTAATCGCTTCCATAAATTCTTTACTATCGGGTTTAACCCCTGATGCGAAGAAGTGAGTCAATTCTCCTTTTTCATTGATAATATATTTACAGAAATTCCATGATGGTTCTTTATCATTCCAACCATTCAATGATTTGGTTGTTAAGAATTTATACAAATCACATTTTCCTTCGCCTTTTACCACAACTTTAGAAAACATTGGAAAAGTTACCCCATAATTCTTTTTGCAAAAAGTAGCAATTTCTCCGTCGGTACCTGGTTCTTGTCCGCCAAATTCATTGGCCGGAAAACCTAAAACTACTACTTTGTCTTTATTAGCTTCGTAATATTTCTCCCAAACTTCATATTGTGGTGTAAATCCACATTTTGAAGCTGTATTCAAGATAATTACTTTTTTGCCTTTATAAATCGACAAATCAACATCTTTACCGTCCAATGACTTCATTTTGAAATCATGAAGGTTTTTGGTTGATGTAACCGTAAAATTTGTCGGACGTTCCTCAAAACTATTTTGAGTGAATGGAACTGCCAAAGCTCCCAATAATGAACCTATTTTCATGAGTTTTAGTAACATAACTGTTGTGAAGATTAAAATGATTGATATAATTATTTTTTTGTTCATACAATGTACTACAATTTTCAACCTGTTTGGATAAAAGGAACTGAAGGTTTTAACCAGTTTCAAAAAGTAAAAACAGGTTAAAACCTGTGTTACGCTCACATTCTTGAAGGAACTTTAATGCCTAATAAACTCATTCCTTTCTGAATTGTTTCGCCAACTACACCCGAAAACGCAACTCTGAATTGTTGAGCATCTTTATCTGATTCGTTAAAGATATTTACTTCGTTGTAAAAACGGTTGTAAGCCTTCGCTAATTCGTAAACATAGAACGAAATTAAAGCGGGAGAAAGTTCACGGCCCGCATCCGCCAAAATTTGCGGGTATTGACTTAGCAAATTTATAACATCTCGCTCAGATTCTTGCAAAATAGGATAATCAGTTGTTTTTCCTGTGATGCCTTGTGCATGAGCTTTTCTCAAAATCGAACAAATCCGAGCGTGCGTGTATTGAATAAATGGTCCCGTATGTCCTTGAAAATCAATGGATTCTTCGGGATTAAACAACATTCTTTTCTTCGGGTCAACTTTTAATAAGAAATATTTCAAGGCACCCATTGCCAACGTATCGTACAATTCATTAGCTTCTGAATCTGCGAATCCTTCGGTTTTACCCAATTCCATCGTGCGTTCACGGGCGGTATCGGTCATTTCTTGCATCAAATCATCCGCATCAACTACCGTTCCCTCACGAGATTTCATTTTTCCCGATGGTAAATCCACCATACCATAACTCAAATGGAAAGTACCATCTGCGTAGGGACGACCCATTTTTTTGATAATTTTAAATAAAACTTCAAAATGGTAATCCTGCTCATTTCCAACAACATAGATAGATTTTGACATCTTGAAATCATTGTATTTCAATTCTGCCGTGCCAATATCTTGGGTGATATAAACGGACGTTCCATCTTTACGAAGTACCAATTTTTGGTCGAGTCCATCGTCGGTTAAATCTATCCAAACCGAATTATCTTCTTTCTGGAAAAATACGCCCGATTTCAACCCTTCTTCCACGAATTTTTTACCCAGTAAATAGGTATTCGATTCACGGTAAATTTTATCAAAACTTACGCCCATTTTCTCGTAAGTCAGATTAAATCCTGCGAAAACCCATTCGTTCATTTTCTCCCAAAGCGCAATTGTTTCGGGATCGCTATTTTCCCATTTCAATAGCATTTCTTGGGCTTCTAATAACAATGGCGCTTGTTTTTTAGCATCTTCTTCCGACAGTCCCTTTTCCTCCAAAGCCTTGATTTCGACTTTATAATGCTTGTCGAATTCAACGTAATATTTTCCCACCAAATGGTCACCTTTCAATCCTGAGCTTTCAGGCGTTTCGCCGTTACCAAACTTTTGGTACGCCAACATCGACTTACAAATATGGATTCCACGGTCGTTTACCAAATTCGATTTGATAACTTTATAGCCATTAGCAGACAGAATTTGAGCAACCGAAAACCCCAAAAAGTTATTCCGTAAATGACCCAAATGAAGCGGTTTATTGGTATTTGGCGAAGAATATTCCACCATCACCGTTTCATTTTTATCGGGTAATTGTCCGAAGGTTTTATCCTTGAAAATACCCGTAAACAAATCTATCCAAGCCGAATCAGCGATGGAAAGATTCAAGAAACCTTGCACCACATTAAAG